>DQVZ01000084.1 GCA_015661465.1 Aquifex aeolicus | reverse complement strand
TCTTCAGATATTAAAATGCTTTATCTATGGAGATAAAGATTCCCATCATAGGACTAGAATTTACCGAAGAGGAGAAGGAAGCTCTTATAGGGATATTAGACAGTAAAAGGATAACAAGAGACGGATGGACAGAAAAGTTTAACGAAGAGTTTGCTAAATTCCTAGGCGTTAAGTTTTCTTCTACTGTGTGTTCGGGGACGGTAGCCCTCTTTATAGGTTTGAAAGCTTTGGGGGTGGATAAGGGAGATAAAGTAGTGGTTCCTGCTATGAGTTTTATGGCCACTATTGATGCAGTTCTTTTGGCCGGTGGAGAGCCTATAGTTGTCGATGTAGACGACTTTTATACTATCGATGTAAATCAATTAGAGGATGCTGCCCGTAAGTTTAAACCAAAAGTTGTAATTCCCGTTCACCTATACGGCCAGCCGGCAGATATGGAGAACATAATGTTTTTATCTGATAAATACGGTTTCTTTGTGCTGGAAGACTGTGCACAAGCCCATGGAGCAGAGTTTAAAGGTAAGAAAGTGGGAGCCTGGGGACACATCGGAGCTTTTAGCTTTTACGCTTCGAAAAACGTCCCTATGGGTGAAGGAGGAGCACTCACAACCAACGACGAGAGTATCTTTAAAAAGATAAAAAGTTGGATAGATTTCGGGGAAAAACCTTCATTCAACGTTAGAATTACCGAGTTTCAAGCCGCAATAGGCACCCTTCAGCTTAAGAAATTAAGGGAAAGAAATGAAAGAAGAAGGAATATTGCAAAAGTATATACGGAAAACTTAGTGGATTCCTATATAGTACCTAAAGAAAGAAGAGAAGCTTACCATGTTTACCACCTGTACACCTTGAGACACAAGAACAGAGATGAGATAATAAAAAAGCTCAGAGAAAGGGGTATAGATGCAAGGGTTTATTACAACTATTTGCTTCATGAACTAAGGTATGCAAACGGTCTTCCCACTCCGAAAGCCCAGCAATTTAAAAAAGAAGTATTCTCAATTCCCGTTCATCCTTTCCTCAAAGAAGAGGAAGTCATTTACATAATAAACAGTTTGAAAGAAAGTTGCTATGAAAATAATTTAAATAACCATGGAGCTTGATAAAGTAAGAAACTTTTGTATAATAGCCCACGTAGACCACGGAAAGAGTACTCTAGCCGATAGACTGCTTGAGTATACTGGAACAATTTCCGAAAGAGAAAAGAGAGACCAACTCCTCGATACTCTGGATATAGAAAGGGAAAGGGGAATAACTATAAAGATGCAAGCTGTAAGGATGTTTTACAAAGCAAAAGATGGAAATACTTATAAACTCCACCTTATAGATACACCGGGACATGTAGATTTCTCCTACGAAGTATCAAGGGCATTAGCAGCTTGTGAAGGAGCTTTGCTCCTTATAGATGCATCCCAAGGCATAGAAGCTCAAACGGTTGCTAACTTCTGGAAGGCTGTGGAGCAAGATTTAACAATAATTCCCGTAATCAACAAGATAGATTTACCCTCCGCAGATATAGATAGGGTAAAAAAGCAAATAGAAGAGATTTTGGGTCTTGACCCGGAAGAAGCTATTCTAGCTTCCGCCAAAGAAGGTATAGGAATTGAAGAAATTCTGGAGGCAATAGTCAACAGGATACCTCCCCCGAAGGGAGACCCAGGCAAGCCCCTCAAGGCCATAATATTCGATTCTTACTATGACCCCTACATAGGTGCTGTTGCCTTTGTTAGACTGTTCGACGGAGAATTGAAACCCGGCGATGAGATAATGCTTATGTCTACGGGAAAAACTTATGAGGTAACCGAAGTAGGAGCCCAAACTCCCAAAATAACAAAGTTTGAAAAACTCTCGGCAGGAGATGTAGGCTATATAGCTGCGTCAATTAAAGATGTTAGAGATATAAGAATAGGGGATACAATCACCCACAAAAAAAAGCCCGTAAAGGAACCGGTTCCCGGTTTTCAACCTGCGAAACCTATGGTTTATGCGGGCATATATCCTGCCGAAGATACAACTTACGAAGAGCTTAGAGATGCACTCGAGAAATACGCTATAAACGACGCAGCGATTACTTACGAACCTGAAAGCTCCCCCGCTTTGGGAATGGGATTTAGAGTTGGATTTTTGGGACTTCTTCACATGGAAATAGTTCAAGAGAGATTAGAGAGAGAATACGGTGTCAAGATTATCACCACAGCACCTAACGTCATATACAGAGTGAAGAAAAAGTTTACCGGCGAAGTGATTGAAGTAAGAAATCCTATGGACTTTCCCGATAACGCTGGATTGATTGAGCATGTGGAAGAACCCTATGTTCTGATAACAATAATTACTCCCAAAGACTATGTAGGGTCTATAATCCAGCTATGTCAGGAAAAAAGGGGAATACAGAAGAATATGACATATCTGGACACCAATACTGTTTACCTTGAGTATGAAATGCCGCTGGCGGAGATAATCGTAGACTTTCATGACAAGATTAAATCCATATCCAGAGGATTTGCTTCCTACGACTACGAGTTTATAGGCTACAGACCATCTGATTTAATCAAGCTCACGGTTTTAATAAACAAAAAGCCCGTAGATGCTTTATCTTTCATAGTTCACGCTGATAGGGCTCAAAAGTTCGCAAGAAAAGTAGCAGAAAAACTAAAGGAAACCATTCCAAGGCAACTTTTCGAAGTTCACATACAAGTAGCGAAGGGAGGAAAGGTTATAGCTTCGGAAAGAATTAAACCTTTAAGAGCAAACGTGACAGCAAAATGCTACGGCGGAGACGTTACCAGAAAGAAAAAACTACTAGAAAATCAAAAGGAAGGTAAAAAGAGGATGAAACAGTTCGGAAAGGTTCAACTTCCCCAGGAAGCTTTTCTAAGTGTTCTTAAGGTTGAATAATTCTTTTGCTTTTTTTTATATCATCAAGCATGGACTATAAGAAATTTCATTCTTTTACCACACGAATAGGAAATCTGCCTCGTGAATTAGGTTTTTTATATCTTCCGAATTCATTATTCGAACATTATTAAAGGCTAATTCTGTTTTAAGAATTCCTCTATCGTGGAGAGATTCCTCTTCTGCTATAAGTGTTAAGTTAATAAACTCCAAAGTATCCTTAAACTTTTCTAAGCTCTCTATTCCCAGTTTTTCGGACTCCCACTTAGTGAGGAAATAAACTCCGTCTCTTATACATATAAAATAGGTTTCATTGTTTATCGCCGTAGCAGTAGCAACTCTCAAGGCTTCGTGAGATTTCCAAGAAAACGGGTCTCCCTTGAGTATATGAACTACTTTCTTCATTTATAATCAATTAAAACATATAGTTTTGTCAAAATCTTTAAGCATCTGAGATAGAGAGTGGGTTGAGCTGCTTTCAGCCCATGGAGGAGTTTCCCTTACGCCGCGTTGATGTGCAGAATGGGCACAGAACATAACCCGTGCACCGAAGTTCTTTAGTTCTTCCGCATCAGGCCTAAGTAGATAGTAAACTCCGTTGCCGGATAGAAAAATCACTACCT
>DQVZ01000213.1 GCA_015661465.1 Aquifex aeolicus | reverse complement strand
GTTTACGGAGTGAGAACAGCTCTAAAAAGACCTCCTACCGAAAGAGAAATTGCTGCGGCAGAAATCGATAAAAATGACCATAGAGGAAAGGCAGGGTCTTACGTTGAATTGGACGGAGATATCGCAATGATGACTTTCGGTGGAGGTGGTTCTACTGTTACCATAGAAACATGCTATGAGTTAGGTCTCAAACCTGCAAACCTCACAGATATAGGTGGAAACCCTCCTGCCGAAAAGATGTACAAGATTACCAGAATTATTCTCTCAAAACCCGGTATAAGAGCAGTTCTCATAGCAGGTGGAACCGCTAACAATACAAGAATAGATGTTACACTCGGTGAAGGTGTAGCAAATGCTCTAAGAGACCTAAAGAAGGAAGGAAAACTAGACCCTAATTGGATTTTTGTGGTGAGAAGAAACGGTCCCGAAGCGGAAAAAGGATTAAAAATGTTATATGAAGCCTTCAAAGAGTGCGGTATAAAAGGAGAAATATACGATTCTGCTTTACCTTTAACGGAAGCTCCCGTAAGATTAAAAGAACTTCTGGAACAATGCCAAGCTAAGAAAATAGAAGAACAAGAGCAAGCAAAAGAAGGACATACATTCACAGACGAACAAGCTTCAGATTTAGGAGTGTAAGTTTTTTTCCTTTCTTTTTATTTTTAATGTTTAAATTCCTTTTAACAGCCAAAGATGGAAAAGCCAGAAGAGGGAGAATTTATACTCCTCACGGAGTAATAGAAACTCCAGTTTTTATGCCTGTCGGTACCCAGGGAACGGTAAAAGCTATACTGCATAAACTTCTGGAAGAAATCGGAACTCAAATTATACTCGGGAACACTTACCATCTCTTCCTAAGACCGGGAACTGAGATAATTGAGAAAGCGGGAGGCTTACATAAATTTATCTCCTGGGATAAACCAATTTTGACCGATAGCGGAGGTTATCAAGTATTTTCTTTGGCTAAGGGAAGATTCGGAAACAGAAAAGCAAAAGTAAAAATAACCGAAGAAGGCGTAGAATTTCAGGACCATTTACAGGGAGATAAGCATTTTTTTACTCCCGAGAAAGTAATTGAAATACAGGAAATTTTTGGGTCGGATATTATAATGCCTCTGGACGAGTGTGTAGAGTATCCCACCACGAAAGAGTACGCCAAACAAGCCCTTGAAAGAACAATAAGATGGCTTGATAGAAGTATAAACACAAGGAAAAGAGAAGACCAGGTCTTATTCGGTATAGTTCAAGGGGCTTTTTGGGAAGATTTAAGAAAGGAAGCCGTTGAAAAGACATTACAATTCGATGAATTTCTATTCGGTTACTCAATAGGAGGTCTTTCCGTAGGAGAACCTAAAGAAATTATGTACGAGATGACGGAAGTAGTTTGCAACTTACTTCCCGAAAATAAACCGCGCTACTTGATGGGTGTAGGTAAACCAGAAGATATATTGGAAGCAATAGAAAGAGGTGTTGATATGTTCGATTGTGTAGTCCCTACAAGAAATGCACGAACGGGAACGTTATACACATCGCAGGGAGTTATAGATATAAGACATGCAAAATGGAAGGAAGACTTTTCGACTCTGGACCCAGAATGCGATTGTTATACATGTAGGAACTTTTCTAAGGCATATCTGAGACACCTTTTTATAGCGGAAGAAATCTCAGCCTATGTTTTAAACACTATTCACAACCTAAGATTTTACTTAAAGATGATGGAAGAGGTGAGAAGAGCTATAGAAGAAGGAAACTTCAAGATTTTGAAAGAAAAATACTTAGAAAAGGTTAAGAGAAAACTTTAACTCCTGTATTTGTAGCTTTTAAAACCTTTACCTGTGCATTATGTCCAGAAGCATTTTCCACGATTTCCTTAATTGTTTGACCTATGTCTTCTTCTTTTTCTAACACAATTGAACATATTGTAGGACCAGCTCCGCTTAAGAAAGTAGCTAAGGCTCCCTTTTTATAGGATTCCTCTATTGCTTTACCGAGTCCAGGAACAAGTTTTTCTCTGTAAATTTGGTGGATTTTGTCCTTTACAGCTTCTCTTAAAAGCTTATAATCCTTTGTAAGAAGCGCTGAAACCAAAAG
>DQVZ01000263.1 GCA_015661465.1 Aquifex aeolicus | reverse complement strand
GAGGGGCAACAACTGGCAATTTTTAAGAAAAACTATATTGATTTTCAAGCTTCAAATTTTGACCCTTGCAATGCCCTAAGTAAAAAAAGGGATTGCAACGCTTTTGAAGTGTCATAGACAAAATTAACCCATCGTGGGCTTGCAATGCCCTAAGTAAAAAAAGGGATTGCAACAGGGAAGAAGCCACTTGTTATAATATTTATCAACCGTGACTTGCAATGCCCTAAGTAAAAAAAGGGATTGCAACCCCTAAAACTTCCAAGCTTTCTTTATAAAGTTCCAACCTTGCAATGCCCTGAGTAAAAAAAGGGATTTAGAAAAACCCTTAGGTATAATTAATACAGAGTGGGAGCTTTGGGGGATTTGATAAAAGAGGCTTTCGGTGATTATTTGCTGAAGGGAACTGAAAAAACTAAATGTATTCCCCTCGGTTGCGGTTTTATTGACGAAGAAGTTTTAGAGACTTTCAAGAATAAAGGTGCCAGAAGCTCTTTCAAAAGCGGTAAAAAGAGGCCTTTTTTAGTAGTCCATTCAGATGAAAACCATTGTTATTTGATTTTGTTCTCAACTTCACCCTTCAAATTCAGGTGTAAAAAGGATAGTATTTACGGAATTGAAGAAGAAACTCCCGAAATCTTTTGGAAAGATTACTGTAAGAACAGTGAAATCTGCGAAAGGGTTATAAATGCTCCATCGTCAAAGCTTTATAAACTAATCCTTTTGAACGGAAACTGCTTTTATGTAGTGCGTATACCCACGAGAATGTTAAACTTGGAAAATTTTGTAAGGTGCGGTATTTACCCTGAGTTTGAGCTACCGGAAAAAATTAAAGAGATAATATACGGAGAGTTAAAGAGATGGAAGACCTGAAGGAAATCCTCTTAAAGTTCCTGAACGGAAACTTATCACAAAGTGAGTTCAAAATTCTGAAGGGCTTCTTAGTCAGAGAAATTAAAAAACTCTCCTATAAATACAACGTAGAACTCGGTGAAAACGATGTAGCCCACGATTTCCTTATTCACATTGCTAAAAGAGCTTATCACTTAGAGGAACTCATAAAAACAGACAGGTTTTCCGTAGGTTACCTTAAAACATCACTTAGAAATTTCGTAATAGACATAGTTAGAAAGAAAATCGAAGAACAAAGTATTGAGGAGATTTTAGAAAAGGAAGAAGGGAAAGGCTTTTTAGAGAGAATTTTATCCAATCCCTCAAAAGTGATTGAGTACATAGAACTCAAAGAATTTGTGGAAAAGTTTAACGAGATAATGGAAGAAGAAGATGTAAAAATCCTTTGCTATTTATACGATAAAAGTTATAAATGCTTCTGGAAGAATAAAACCGAAGCTGCACTCTACAAACACGTATCCCGAAACAGAAATAAAGTTTTAGAAAAATTAAAAAAGCTCGTAAGAGAGCTAAAAGTGGAGGAAGAAACCCTTGAAGAATTTATAAAAAAACATCTGTCAGGAAAGTGCGAAAATCTCCGTTTCCTTTACTGTAAGGAGGATTAAG
>DQVZ01000118.1 GCA_015661465.1 Aquifex aeolicus | reverse complement strand
TCAAAGGCAACCCCTTTTGAAAAAAGCCAGAGCTTTCTCTTACAGATTATTGAATAAGCCACCTGAGTTCCCTTTATTTTTAATTCTTTTAGTTCTCTCACACTTTTATATAACTCTTTTTTTGTTTTACTTCTGACATTAAATTATATTATCTTCACTTTCACTGGGCTCGAACCCAATCTCTTCACTGTAATTTCCCCTTATCCAGTAAACACCTTTCAATCCGTATACAGGTTCAATATTTTTAGCCTTGTAAGCCTGAATTGTAAAAGTATAATCAAGAATTTTTCCGAGTAATTTATACTTTTCAAGGGTATCCTTTTCTGAGGTGTAAACTTCCAAAAGGGGTTCAAGCTCTTCTCTGAAAACTTCAGGAATAACAGTATAGGAGTGAATATCTCTGAAGAGCTTTTGAGCTTTTTCTTTGTTAAATTTTTCCTTTAAGCTCCATAAGTCATCTATGTAATCCTTAGCTTTTTTGTATTTTTCAATATAGTCCCTGTCTTCTTTAATAACCCTTGTGTAAGTCTTTCTCACAAGCTCTATTTTCTCCTCTTCAGTTATTTTCCCTTCCTTAAGTAAGCTTAAGGTTATATCGTGTATCTTTTTCCTGTATACACTTCCTATCCCTGAACAATCTTCCGTTAAGATAAACACATTGGGATTTCTAGTGTCTTTTAATCCCTTCCTGTTTACCCTTCCCATTCTCTGGATTAAGGAGTCCGCAGTTGAAAGTTCCGTTATCAGGAAATCCGCATCTAAGTCAAGGGATACCTCCGCAAGCTGTGTGGTAATCCATATCCCCTTTTCATCCGGTGTTTCAAAGAAACTATGTATTTCTTTTTCCCTTTCTCTTCTGTGCTTTTGTATAAAGTGCCCGTGAATTACGAAAGCTTCTGGGATTAGAGATTTCAATTCAAGTGCTCTCTTTATAGTATTTGTTATTATGAGAACTTTACCTGACCTTGAGAGCTCCCTTATTTGGTCTGCAAAGTTGAGTATTGAGTCTTTTACAAGTCTTAAATTATGCCTAATTTCATCTTTTAAGAATATCCCCTTTTTATACTCAAGAAATTCTAAATCTCTCTCCACATAAGTCGGGAGTGTTGCAGTCATCACCATCACTTTTCCGCCGAACTCTTTTATCTTTTGAAGTGCTTTTACTATAAATCCGAGAGTATGGGGTTCAAATAACTGAAGCTCGTCAAGCACAACTCTTGAGTATGATAGAAGCGCTATATACTTTTCAAAACCCTTAGGTCTAAGAATAAAAGGAAAAAACTGGTCTGGGGTAGACACGATTATAGGTTTCCCAAAGTTTTTCGTAAGATGATAATCGTTTACTATCTCCTCAAGAGAATTTCTTTCCCTTTCATCTAAACTCAGTCTGTAAATTAATGCTGTACTGTGTAAAAGCCCCACATTTTCCTCTCCGAAGACTCTTTTAGCCCTTTCGTATATGGAATTTACAGATGTTCGTATCGGCAATGTGAAGAATCCTTTATCCTTCAAGAATAAGAAACCCGCTTCCGTCTTTCCATATCCTGTTGAAGCGACTATCAAAAGGTTTCCGTCGTTCTCAAGAATAAACTTTTGAAGGTCATTCAAGTCTGAATTCTTCTCTTGCTTTAAGTAATTTCTTACAAATAAAGTGTTTTCCCTTATTCTTCCCGTCTCTATTTTTGGAGAGAATTTATTACTACTTGAGTGGTCTATTTTCAGCAAAAATCCCTTCAAAAGAATGTAAAACTTTTCTAAGTTTCTTTCTCCGTGTCGCTGAGAAATAAGTTGAACTACATCATATTCGGATTTTTTAAGAAGTTTTCTATATTTGAGTATTGTGTTGAATTCTTTTTCAAGAACTTTTTCAAGTTTTTTTATCTCTTCTTCGTTCGGTTCGTAATCATGATGATTTATTATTGCAAGAGAAATTATGTCTTTCAAAATAGGTTCTAAGTTTTCGGGAACAAATACAGGAGAAATTAAATTGTGTCTGACTTCATGTAAATCCTTAGAAGGTTCTACCGAATTGTTCCCTACTTTTTTCTGAAAATGGGAGTGGACTTTCCCATAATCGTGATACTCACAGGTTATTTTAAGAGCTTCCCAGAAAATTCCTCTAAACTCTTCCGGGACCTTTTCTTCAATCAAATCTCCGAAAATTTCTCTCAAAGTGTTCAGATTTTCAAGAAGTTTATCCGTATGCTCCCTTATTGTTGTTCCATCCGATTTTGCCCAATACTTTTCAAGAAGTTCCTTCAGGTTTTCTGCCATTTAAACCCACCAAGAAGGCATAAGCTACTCTGTTAAAGTTTTCTTCCTTAAGAGCTTCCACGAAAACGTAAGGTATCTCC
>DQVZ01000194.1 GCA_015661465.1 Aquifex aeolicus | reverse complement strand
TTATTCTTTTCCCTTCCTAAAACTAATCTCCAATTGTGGCAATGTCTGCACATAAAATTGCAGAAAGGAAGAAAAAGAACGAGGGACCATTTACCCGGAACGTCTTTTGTCGAATAGGCATAGGCTGAAAATTTTAATCCCAAGGATTACCTCCTATGAGTTCATCTTTAAGAAACTTCTTTCTCCTCACCCAATCTGCTCTCCTTCCACCTTGCCAGTAATTTTCTTCTCCTTCGTAAATATATTTTTCCCTATCCTTTTTCTTTACCTTTCTTGCTATCGGTCTATAGTAACCTATTACCCTGGAATACACGGTAATATCATCAGAACCGCAGTAGCAACAGTTTTCTTTTTCTCCCACTATTTTTTCTCCGCAATAATTACATATAGACAAAGTAGGAGTAAGGGTTATATAGATAATGGGCATGCTACTGAAAACTCTCTTTATGAAATCCTTAAGCAATTCTCCACTTACTTTTTCATTTAGGAAGATATGTTGAACGCTTCCTCCCGTTGCAACCCTTTGCATTTCGGCAGAAACGGCAAGTTGCTTAGAAAGGGACGAAGAATCAAAGGGTGGTTGAAATCCCGCTGTCAGGAAAACTCCTGAACCTTTAGGATTTCCTTTGATGTATATAGATTTTCCGTTAGTCTTTCTAAGCCAGTACTTCCTGAAAAGTTTAAACTTTGTAAAGTTCCCGTTCAAAATAGCCCTGCAAAACTCTAAATCTTTCTGAGCAAGTTTAGGACCTGCGGTTTCCCCCGGAGCATACTCAAAATTCCAGGGAATTCCGTCTTCTTTCATAAAAACTGAAAGCTTATCCAATATGAACTGAGCAACCTCTTTGGCAAATTCAAGACCTTCTTTGTTAAATAGTCCCGATTCTTCTTCTATAAATCTTCCTTTAGAGTCGTAGACTTCAAAACCGAAGTTTATAAGTCCCTCGTGTCCACCCTGAAGGGAAATAGTATTAAACATTGTCGATAAGTCCTTCATGTAGAAGAAAAATGTAGGATACAGGCTTTTATGTTCTTCTATGAAAGCCCTTTTCTTGTTTAAGACTATCCTAGCCTTTTCAAGAATTTCTTCCAGATGCTTAAATAAACTTTTTTTGTTCCCTCTATGAATCCAACCCAGACGATTAAAGTTTATCGATATCACCCCTATTGAGCCTACTCCCGATGCATTTCCAAAGATAGAACCAGTATTTGATACCTTTAAAACCTCCTCAATGTTTACCTGGAATCTACAGCAGAAACTTCTCTGGAGAGTCGGATTTCTCGGTTCTAAATCCCTCTCTAGGAATGGTTTCGAAAGAAAGTTTTCAAAGTAGGCTCCTCCGTGTTTGTCCAGATTCTCCAAAAACTCTATGAATAAAGGATTTTCAAAATCAAAGTCATCTGTTATTTGGACGGTGATAAGTGGAAATGTCCACGGTTTCCCTTCTCCGTCACCTTCCCATAAAGCTTCTAGGAAAGCCTTTATAGTTCTGTTAAAAAATTTCTCAGGGATTTGTCCATACTTCGTATTTAGCACTTTACCTCCGATAATGATGAATTCATCCAAAAGAGCAGGATTAGCTTTTCCAAAATCGAGGGTTACATTCGTAAAGGGACTATTTCCGCTCCGAAATGGAAGATTTATATCATAGAAGAAACTCTGGAATATTTTAAAAAGTTCCTTTTCAGTATACCTTTTTCCCTTAACTGTTTCCTCATACCATAGGTAAGAAGATGCTATGGTAATTAAATCATTTAAAGCTACTGCTCCGGCTACTTCTTGAGAAATCAAACATATAAAATTGGCACATTGGTCGATTAATGTCCTTAAACTCGTGGGAGGCCTGGATGTAGGCATTACCCTACTGCTTGAACGTAGACCCCAAGTGGCTATATCTTTAGCAGAAAAACCTATACAGTAAGGGCCTAAAACCGATAATTGATGCTGATACCACCATCCCTCTTCGTGCATTAACCTCTCCTCGGAAGAAAGGATTTTCTTCAACATATAATCCTTCATAGCTTCTCCTGAAAGGATATTGGCAAGAGCCGGAAGTGAGTAAACGTAGTTGGCATTGTGTCTTGCCAGCTCCTCGTTTTCAAGATAGCTTTCTATAACCCCTATAAAGTTTTTCTTCATTTTTACTTCCCTCCCTTAAGATGAATGGTTTTTATTTTAGAATTTAAGACCAATAAATCAAATTTGAATTAGGATTGATAAAAGCCCGTTCTAAAAGACTTGCATAAATAATTGAATTTTATGAAAAATTTATTTTTTGATTAATAAGTTATAAAATATGATTTAAAATATAATTTAGGGAGGTGTTAGATATGGCTAACTTCGGAAAGAAGGGAATTTACACAGCTTCACTTGCTATTTTTTCTTTCCCGATTTTTGCAATTGATTTAGCCGAAGATGTTAAAGTAAACGTTGAGCTAAGGCCCAGATATGAGTATGTGGATGTCGATAACAGTACTAACAAGGAAGCAAATGCTCTGACGATAAGAATCAGAACAGGTATTAATTTCAAAGGTTTATTCAATGTAAAGAATCTCGATTTTCTATTTGAACCCTGGGTAGTCACAGGAATTGTTAAAGATTACGCTCCCGAGAAAAGTGGCTACGAGGTGGTACCTGACCCGGAGCAAGTTAGAATTAACCAAGCCTTTCTCTATTACAAAAGTGGATTATTTGGACTGAAAATAGGCAGACA
>DQVZ01000116.1 GCA_015661465.1 Aquifex aeolicus | reverse complement strand
TTTTTACTATATCTAAAACGTTCTTTCCGGAAAGGCGTATAATACCGATAGCACCTTCACCGTAAGGAGTTGCTATAGCTACGATAGGCTCTCTCATGGTGTATTAATATTGTTTGATAACTGTTCTAATAGTATAATATAAATCTTTAGGAAGGGGGTGTGGCGGAATTGGCAGACGCGGGGGACTTAAAATCCCCTGGGGTTACTCCCCGTGAGGGTTCGACTCCCTCCACCCCCACCACATTAAATTAAAATAAAGTGGTATGAAACTTTCAAACTATATATTCATAGTAGCTGTAGTAGTAACAGTTTTGATATTTTCACTTGTATTTATAGCATTTTTCTCTATAACTACAGGGATAATCGGTACACTAATTCAGGACTTTTCCAGAAGTACAGCTAAACAAACTTTTCACGATATGTATAACTTGATGAGTAAAGGTTGGACCAGGAAAGAATTGGAGAGTTTTCTGGAAGGTTTAAAAAAATCTTACGAAGATACACCTACGGAAGTACATGTTTTTAGGAGTGAAAAGGTGAAAGAGCTTTTCGGAGATATAGAAGAGCCTCCACTCTCACCGGAGGTTTTACTTTCTCTTAGAACAAAAAAGGAATATTTTAAAAAGCAGGATGTTACGTTTATCTATACTTATCCGATTTTAGCTGAAAGGAAGTGTCTAAAGTGTCATATAAATGTTAAAGAAAATGATATTTTGGGGGTAATACAGATACGGGTAAATACCAAAAAACTCCATGAAGCTACTCTGGTAGATATACTTAAATACTCACTTATACTTTTTCCCGTCCCGTTAATCGCTGCACTTTTTGTAATTCAATCTTTAAAAAATAGGATATCTTCCAGTTTGAAAAAGCTGGATAATAACATGGCCAATATTGCCTCATTGGAAGATTTTTCCGAGCTTGAGTATAAACAAATAGATTTTGGTTTTTATGAACTGAATAGAATAAGAGATAAATTTTTGGAATTAGTTGAAAAGTTGAGGAAGGTCTCTGTTGATAAAAATGTTCTTGAGTTTGAGGTACAACTTTTAGAGAAATTTATCATTACTTCTGAAGCCATAAGTGATTGGAAAAAATTTATATCTGATGTGCTTAGGGAAATTTCAAAGATACTGGATTTCCTATTTTTCTTTGCAGTTTTTAAAGAAGGTAATAATACTTTTTCTGCTACTATATTCTGGAATTATACTCCTTCTACAAAAATTAAGAGTGAACTAGAAGAAGACTTAATCGAACTTTTAAAGGAGAAAGGATTCATAAATAATTCTGCAAAAATTTCGTATGAAAATGTAATACTTTGGAAAAATAAGAAAGAGCCTGTAAAAATGGACTTCAAAACTATCACTAAGAGTATATTTGTTGAAAGGCCTTTGATTGGTGGGATAGTGGGGATAGGTGTAAATATAGCCGAGACAGAACGAAGGATTAAGCTTATAGCTATAGAGGGTTTTCTCGCAACACTTCTAAATATCGTAGGTTCTGTAAAAGCTATAAATGCGTATACTCAGGAGCTTGAATACTACGCTACACGCGACCCATTAACAGGTTTATATAATCGAAGAATTTTTTGGGAAATCTTACATTACGAAGTGGAAAGAGCAAGAAGACACGGGTACAAGTTTGCTTTGGTAGTTATAGATTTAGACAACTTTAAACTCTTGAACGATAGATACGGACACGAATTTGGGGATAAAATTTTAGTTGAGTTCTCTAACCTTCTCAAAAGAGCTTTCAGAAAGGAAGATGTAATAGCCAGATACGGAGGAGATGAGTTCGTAATACTCCTTCCTTATATAAATCTGCAAGGGCTAAAGATAGCTTTAGATAGATTTTTAAAACAGGTTGAAAATTTAAAAATCAAGGCTCCCGACGGTTCAGATGTAAACTTAAGTGTTTCGATAGGTGCAGCTATTTATCCCGACCACGCAAAGCTTCCGAAAGAACTTTTCATAGTAGCCGACAATATGATGTATCAAGTGAAACACTTGGGAAAGGGTGGTTATAAAGTTCCCGAAAAAGAAGATTTAAGTGAACTTTCAAAGTACATTTCCGAAACCGGTTTTCTCGTTCTTGATGCATTGGAGAGGGACAAAATAATTCCCTACTTTCAACCAATACTTGATTTAAAATCCGATGAAGTTTATATGTTTGAAGTTCTTGCGAGGATTGAGGAAAAAGGAGAAATCATTTCGGCAGGCAAATTCATAGATGCAGCTGAAAGTTTAGGAATAGTTCACAGAATGGATTATAAGGTTATAGAAAAAGCTTTAGAAATATGTAAAGCAGCTGAAAAAGAACCAACCCTATTTTTTAACATTTCTCCCAGAGTGTTACTTATCCCGGATTTTGTCAAACAGATAAATAAATTAGTGGAAGATTTTGGGTACGATAAAGAAAAGATAGTTTTTGAAATAACTGAAAGGGAAACCGTTAGAAATTTGGAAATTTTAAAGAGGTTTATAAGGAATTTGAAAGAAGAAGGCTTTAGATTTGCCCTTGATGATTTTGGAGCAGGATTTGCATCCTTTACATACGTAAAGATATTCCCTATTGACTTTATAAAGATAGAGGGAGAGTTTATAAGGTCTATGATTGAGAGTAAACTGGATGAAGCTTTTGTTAGGGGAGCAGTAACGCTTGCCAGAACTGCGGGTATAAAGACTATAGCTGAGTATGTTGAAGATGAAGTTATATACAATGCTGTAAAATCTTTGTCCATAGATTATGCTCAA
>DQVZ01000098.1 GCA_015661465.1 Aquifex aeolicus | reverse complement strand
GCTCTTAAGAACACTTTTCTTATCTTTTCGGCATCTTCAGGAGATAATTTTCCTTCATATACTTCTTCTTTTAACTTTGTTTCAAACTCTGAAATTATCGCTACAACATCCGCGGTTTTCAAAAAGAAGTTTGCAGTTATAAAGATTGTTGAAACGGTGGTAAAAAAGGATACCCCAATGGAAAGAAAGATTGTTTCATACCACTTCATTTTTTC
This sequence comes from Aquifex aeolicus, assembly GCA_015661465.1. Classification (GTDB taxonomy): domain Bacteria; phylum Aquificota; class Aquificia; order Aquificales; family Aquificaceae; genus Aquifex; species Aquifex aeolicus_B. The sequence goes on along the minus strand of DQVZ01000098.1, from coordinate 12,442 downwards.
TCCTCGCTAACAATTTTTACAGCCTGTGTCCATGAATAGCCTTGCTCTACAAGGTCGTAAATTTTCTTCCTTGTAGCATCATCTGTGAAGAACATAGCCTTTAGAAATGGGTCAAGAACCACTCTCAGCTTTGCATAAAAACCTTCAGCAAGAAGAAAACATTCCGAGTATTCTCCCGGCATAACGTGGACGGAATTCATAAGCTCCCATGCATAATCGCTGAGGTTAAACATCTTTGAATTTCTAAGAGCGGTTCTTGAAGTGTCCGTTTGAGTAAAGAAGAACTTCCAAAAAGAATTTTGAACGATTACCCTGCCTGCTCTGTTTTTAGTTTCTCCCCCGTATAGATCTTCGAAGCCTTGAGTACCTATTATTATTCCCGCACCGTGTTTCGCCATTCTTCTGTAAGCCTGTTCTATGAAAATGTCCACTTTAGGGTTCCCGAGAAACTTGTGAGCTTCGTCTATTATTACCAGATGCTTTTTTTCGGGCTTACCCAGATATATATTCCTCGAGATAGAAAAAATCATTAGCATCATTGCAGGGTCTCTGAGTTCTGGAATATTTTCCACCGTGTCGTTTTCGAAAACGGTGAGCAGACCGGAAAGTTCCAGAGAGCTTTCACCGTTGAAAAATGCTCCGAAAGTACCCTCTGAAGTGTATCTTTTGAGAGAGACTACGAAATCCTTCACCCGCGGGTCATTTGCAAAAAGATTTTCAAGTTCTTCCTTTATTGTGTCTATACAAGTTTCCTGCCCATACTTTGTAAAACTCTCTTTTATCGCTTCATCAATGTATCCTTTCATAAGTTTTTCTATTTCATCGGAGAGTTTTCTATCCTTAGGAGCTCCGAGCATGTATACAAAGTCAACGAGAAATTCCAAGTATTCTTCGAGCATTTCCCAGTCCTCTATCTTTGAAAAGGGATTAAGACATACAGGATTGTCCAGTCTTATTTCTATAAACTCCCCGTCAAGCATGTGGCAAAGTCTTTCATAGCTTCGACCTATATCTATAATCCACACGTGCCCGCCCGAAAGATAATGTGTAAGGGCTACAAGTTGAAGGAATACACTCTTTCCGCTCCTTGTCCTCCCTACAACAAAGGAGTTGTATCCTCCCGGTGATTTAAAAAAGTCAAAACCCACAATCTGTCCTCTTGGAGATACAAGAATAAGTTTAGGATGTGTTCCTTTCCAGTCCGCAAAAATCGGAGAAAGAACAACAACGCTGTCCGTAAAAACTATCTTCCCCCTTTTTAAAAATTCCGCAACCTTCAAATCATACCCGAAGGGAAGTATACTCATAAATACGGGAAAGTTTATGTATTTATCTTCCTGAAGAAAAAATCCCATCGAGCGAAAGTAAGTCTTGAATCGCTGAATGCCGGTATTGAGCAATTCCAGATCCTTTGCAAAAACGAATACCCCGAAGTTGACATGCCAGAGTTCCTTTCCTTTGTTTATTTCGGATACGGCCCATACCAGGTCCTTCTTTTTTTCAGCAAGCTTGGGGAATAAAGACTCCGGAAGATGCTGATTCAGCACAAGAGAAGCTCTTTTGATAACGTTTTTCTTTTCTTTTTCGGGAAGCTTTACCGCGTTCAGGTATATCACATACGGCACCCCAAAGAATGTTTCTCCTCCCATTTCTTTCCCTATAAATTCAAAGCTTTCAGCTAAGCTCCACTCTTCGGGAAAAGCTTTCACGGATAAGTTTCTTCCGTAGAGCTGATTTACCTTTATGTAATCCTCTTCAATTCTTATTACGGTATCGTTGCTTACCATATATTCGGATATGTCGCCTCCTCGATACTTTGGAATTTCCTCATAAGATTTATCGGGATTGAAAATCCTGAAGAAAAACTCTATAAGTCTATCGGTATCCAGTTCGCTGAAAGAAAATCCTGCGGCTTTCAAACCTCCTGAAAATTTACTTTTCAGCTCCTTTGCCCTTGATATTTTTAACCTGTAGTTCTCGATTTCCTTTTCAGCTTCCTTTGAAAATATGTCTGAGAGTAACTTCAACGGACTGAAGGTTTTTTCCTTTCCCCAGAGTTTTACAAATAAGAACAGTCTGTAATTTTTCAGTGTTGAAAGGAAATTGGGAGAAAATTCTTCCCACTTTTTTGACAGGAAAAATTTTGCATAGTTCTCCACTATTTCTTTTTCCAGGCCATCTACAGCCTTTATCTTATCCTTTTTGAAAACTTCAATCACCTCATCCACTAAAGGGAAAGCCCAGAGGGAAATTTGTAGAGTTCCTCCTGGAGGAAGGAGATTGTACAAACTTTCAAGGCTTTCTTCCAGTTTTTCTTTCACCCCTAAAAGAGGTGTAAGTTCGTATCCGAAACCTACTCCACCGTCCTTTAAAATAAACACCCCTTTTTCTACACTGAGAACGTTTATCCATCTCGAAACCTGTTCCCTCTTTAGGTTACTTTCAAATTCATTTACGCTCAGGCCTTTCATCTCCCAGCCTCCGCTAAAATTTCTTGAATATGGAACGGCTAAACAAATACTTCTCTGAGGCTATGAGAGCTTTCGGAGTAGGACTCATGGTTGCCTCATTTGTACTGAAAATTTCAAAGGAGATTGAGGAAAGAACTCTTTTTGCCTTGCTTCTGTTTGGTCTTTTCATGGTTCTTAGTGGAGCTATACTGTATCTGTATGGAGAGGATTGATTACTTTTTAATCTTAATGGCTCTTGTAGGTTCTTTAGGTCTCTGGAGCTTATATTTCCTTCTGTCCTTTTTTGTGAAGAAGAAAAGACAAAAAGAAACTTAAGTCTCACTTCCTATCCTCCAAGGGAGTAAGCAGCTTTATTTTTTCTGTTCTTCTCTTGCTCTTTTCAAAAATCCATTGCCCTTCCTCAACCTTCACAAATACATACTGTCCAGCATGGAAATTACCATCCCTATCAACCCATGGAAGAACGTATATCATCAGAATTCTGTCTGGAGCCTTTACAGGTGTAGGCGGATTTTGAAGAAGTTTAAGCAACAATCTTTCCTTTTCTTTTTCGTATTCACTCTTTTTCTCAACGTAAACCCTTTTGTAAATCTCTTTAATACATATTTCGTCAATACCGTCCGTAGTGCAGTATTCTTCTACCTTTACGGTATTATCTCCCTCTTCGGGAATGTAAACTACTTTCCCCTCTTTCTGTGCACATCCTAGTAAACTAAGGGACAAGATACCTATCAAAAACTTTTTCATTATCCTCCTCCGTAATCAATCTGTAAACATCGCTAACCCTACCGCAAAACCCTCCTTCCTTTCCCTTAGAACAAAGAGTATCGTTGCTGTAGGGCATCATCGCACACGAACTAAGAAGAAGAAGAAGGAGAAGAAGTACCTTCTTCATCCTCCCCTCCGAAGGAAACAGAGCTTAAAAACACAACATCTACATACCTTCCCGCGTTTATCTCTATCACGGGAAACATCTGAGTGGCTAACTTCATGTAAAAATCCGCGAGTTTTTTTGCCGCTTCTGATAATCCTCCCGCAATACCGACACTAAAAACCTGAGATGGTTTTACGGACGTCAAAGAACCTTGAGGAGAAAGAATTACACTGGTATTTGCTTGTGCAAAAGCCTTGGAAATTCCTTCTAAGAATCCCGCAACAAGAGCCCTTGCAAGAATTTGCCCTTGTCTTGTTACCACACGACCCCTTAGCCCTTCCTTTCCATCCTCTCCAGCTACAAATCCCTGCACCTTCTTTTCTATAGCTTCTCCGTTTTTCTTTACACAGGAAAGTGTTTCTATTCTTATATAAGCCCTTTCTGAAGAAAGATCTCCGTATCCCGAACCTATTAAAAAACAATCCTTTATATCAGCTTTCCAGAAGTTGGGAAGTATTGCCTCATCGGTTATCTTCAGAAGAACCGGATGAGGATTGCTAAGTGCCTTTCCTCCCGCTGGGGCGTCCAGTCCTGAAAGTAGAACCGCCCTCACAAAACTACCTTTCGGAATAACAATTTTCCTTTCTTCCTTTTTACTTTCCTTTCTTCTTTTCCTATTCTCTTTCTTTTCGGGTTTTACGATTTCTATGAGATTTTCAAGAATCTGGATTCTTTCTTCTTTAGGTTTCTCTAGCGGAAGAGAAGAAGAAGGCGGTGAAGGAACGGATATCTCTTTCCCAGCAGGTGGCGGTGGTGGCGGTGGAACCGGCGGGAGTTTCGGCGTTTTTTCCTTTTTAACATTTTCAAGTTCTCTTTTGAGTTCTTCAATCTTTGTCTCAAGCCAGGTCAGTTTTTTTCCGTAAACCTCCTTCAAAATAGTTGCCTCGTCTTTATTCGTTTCTTCCTCAAGCTTTATAACCGGCACGGAACTTTTCTTTTTTTCGGGAGCTGTTATCCTGTCAAACATATAAAGTCCTGCACCTATTAAGAAGAAACTGATAACAACTATAAGTAGTTGCTTTCTTCTTTCCCCCTCAAATTTTTTAAGCATCTTTTTCCACCACAATGAAAACTCTTGTTGTCTCTCCTTTTTCAAGTGAAGGTTTTACAACGGAAATAGCTAAGGGCTTTTTGAAGTAAGGAATTAGAACCGCGGGATTAAGGAAAATATCCTCTTTAGCGGAAAGCTCAAGCTCTAAAACTGCAAACCTTACTCCCTCATAAACCTTAACCAATTTGAGCCGGGCTTCTTTGAATCTTTTGTAGATCTTTCCGACTTCCTTTACACTGTATCCAGGTGGCGGAACCTCCTTCCAGGCATAGGAAATAAGCTTTACAAGAAGCCTTAAGTATTCGTCTTGTTCAAATTTTGTCGCTTTTTTAAAATCCTTTAAAGGAACTTTTAAAACAATAGTTTTTGCAGGAATTTCTCTGGGGACTAAAATCAATGAAAAAACCTTCTCTCCGCACTCGATGTAAAGTTCTCTCGGGAAGTCCTCATACACAAGATTATTCCCTTCTTTTAGCGGAAGAAATTTGACATAAGCATTTTTACCTTCCACCCGAACTTGAATTCTTTTTTCCTTAGAATAAACCACACCTGAAATCTCATAAGGACACACAATTCTGTTTATGTCTTTTAGGGACACTTCAACATATCTGTAACCTTCGCTTTCAATAATCTCAATACCGTTTGGTTGAGCAAGAACAAAACCCGCGATAAAGAGCGAGATTAATCTCTTCATAGCTCTATACCCTCAACCACAAGCCTGGAATTTCTTACGGAAAATTTGAATCTGATTCTTTTATCAAAACTCCCTATCAGCTGGTTTTCTACAGCTTTTTTTAGTATCCCGCTCACTACAACCTCGTTTCCCCTAACCGTCAAATCCATTGGATAGAATACCTGCCATATTCTGTTTTTCTTGATATGATTTTTGTACCTGGTAAGTACCTTCTCTATTTGCGTCAGGAATGACGGGTCGGTAGTCAGGAACGGGTAAATGGTGCTGAGAGACAAGTCTACATTTTCGGGAGAAACCGAAAGTATACGGTCACTTAGAAAAAAGAAAACCTGTTCAAGGTATGCTTTTGAAAATTTATCGCCTGCTATCCAGAATTCTTTCCTTACCTCGGGAGGAACGACAACAATCTTTTGAGAAGTCAGAGTATGCAAAAGTAAAAACGCTGTAGCTACATTTGAGACTGTGAGTCCCAGAATCCCTAACTTCAGAATTCTGTTTTCCGCAAGAAGTTCATCTAAAACGGAAAAGAACTTCACTCAACCAGCTCCCTTATCCACGAAGGAAGAATGAATTCCCTTCTCCAGAGACCGTACCAGTACAGGAAATGCCATATGAAGCCTTCTTGAGAATTCTCTTTAAATCTTTTATATATCGCGTAAAGCCCTGCTCCTACCACTATTCCTATTTCCGCCAAATCGTTCATAAGTCCTATAAAGGCAGGGATAAACAAAAGTACAAACTCATCAAACTCCCACCAGCCCATTTGAATTTGAGCATTTAAATACCTTGGGATTCTTTTTCTCACTTCAGAAAGTTAGTGTGTAAGCAGCTTCTACGGTACCGGGAAGCTTGTAAATTCCGTAAGCTATCAAAAGTCCTAAAATCCCGTAAGCCCACGCACCCTTATAAAGCGCATAAAATCCGCCTCCTGCAGCTGCAACCGCAAGCAATCTTCCTATGTTTCCCTGAAGTGCTTGTTTAAGTTCTGTCCACCATGTTGATACAGCCTGATTTACTTGTCCTCCCGTAGTAGCAAATGAAGGTTCAACAAAACAGATTCCCATAACGAGAATTAGAAAAGCTAAAAAGTAGTACTCCCTTTTCATCTTAGTCCCTCCATATTTTAAAGCTATATTATATTTTAAATATGATTTTGTCAATATTACTACTGTTTTTCGGAATATGTTTTGTTTTCGCAAAAGATAATTGCAGGGTAAAGGATTTTTACTCGGATAGAGAAAGAGGTTTCTACTACGGTAGATTATGTTTAGAAAAGAAGAAAAATGAGAAGCCCGAGCAAACCCTGAAAAAGGTTGTAATTCCATGGGAAAGACTCGAGTCAATGAACTGGAGAGAAATAAGAAAACTCGTTGAAGAAGCGCGGGGAATAGCTGTGATGAACCCAACGTATGAAAATGTACGTGAATACAAAAAGCTGATGCTCTGGATTTTAAAGAAAGGTTTGGAATTTCAAAAGATGGACAGGATAGTAACTCTCACATCGGGAGATGTCTTTTCTCTTTCTCTCGCCTCTCCCTATTACAGCAGGATTCATTCAATTAACGAAGAGAAAAAAGTAGAAAGTACTTTAAGAAAGTTTAAAGACAAAGCCGGACTTGTAGTGTTTTACGATAACTTTTGTTCATACTGTAGTCTTTATATTCCAATAGTAAAACTGTTTTCTGAAGAAACAGGATGGAACGTAATTTTTCTGAACATAAGGGAATTTCCTAAAAGTGCAAAACGTTTAGGTGTGAAAATCGTTCCGGATACATTTCTGGTTTTAAAAAGAGGAAACAAAAAGGTGTGGCAAAGGGTGGGAACCGGGGCTTTTACCCTGGACGACCTGAAAAGAAACGTTGTTATTGCACTTACACTCTTAGGGGAGGTGAAATATGAAGAAGTTTTCGGCGTTCGTTAGTCTTGTTTCCATTTCTTTTGCAGGAATTTGCGATAAAGTTGATTTGAAGAAACACGTTCCCGTGCCTTCTTTCAGAGTTGAAAGCAAAAGAGAGATTTACGGCCTTTGTGAAATGATTATTAACATTAACAATCAACTCATACCTGTTTATGCAACAAAAGATTTCATAATCTCGGGAGAGATGTTCTCTTACAAAAAACAGATAACCCAGGAGATTCTTGAAAAAGTAAGAAAGGAAATTACAAAGAGAAACCTCAAAAAACTGGAAAAACTCACATACGTAAGCTATAAACCTCAAAACGTTTCTGATGGGAAATACTTTTACTTCATTTCTGACCCTGATTGTCCTTATTGCAACAGGATAAAGAAGAAAGTAAAAGAGCTGGCGTCAAAAGAAGGCTGGGAGATAAGGCTAATCTGGTATCCTCTACCTTTTCATCCATACGCAAAACAAAAAGCTATTTCTTTCTTGTGCGAAAACAAAACCTTTGAGGATTATCTTGAAGGAAATTATGGAAAAAAGCAATGTGATAAAGGAAAGGAAGCTATTGATAAGAATTTAAGGACGCTTTCATTTGTACGCGGAACTCCTACATTTATTTTTCCCGATGGTGATGTAATTGTAGGAGCAAACATAAAGAGGCTTGAACAAAAACTGAAAGGAGGGAATGATGCTGGGTTTTAGTTTTGATTATCCTTCTATGGATTTTGAATATCAACTTAAAACAAAAGTTCACGTAATCGCTCATGTAAAAAGCTCAAAACTGTCGCTGCCCAAAGTAAATCTCTACTTTGACTTTGACAGTGCGAAACTGAGAAAGAGCGAAATTCCTAAACTTAAAGTTTTCATCCGTGGAGATAGAGTAGTTATTAAAGGTTATGCATCTCCCGAAGGAAGTGAGGAATACAACTTGAAACTTTCAGAAAGAAGAGCTAAAAGTGTAAAGAAATACCTTGAGAGAAAAGGAATTTATGTAGAAGAAGTAAAAGCTTTCGGAGAATCCCTTTGTTTTGAAGAACAAAAAAACTGGTGGAAATGTAGAAAAGTAGAGGTGGAGCTAAAATGATTGAGGTAATCTTAGCCTTTTCCTTTTTCTTGAATGAACTTTGCAAGTATTATCCCGAGATGGAAGAATGCAAAAAAGAAGTAAAAGTTTCAGAGAAAAAAGATGAGCAAAAAAGAGAAATACCTAAGGATGTTCCGATAAGGGTAATCCCGAAAGTTGTCCCGAAAGTTGAGAAAAAATGATGCTTTTGTTTTTGGTTTTGTGGACAGCCTTTAGTTTTTCCTTCGAGGAAAATGTAACAGAATGGATACAAAAACTAAAAGAGGAAGGAATAACGAAAGAAAGGATTGAAAAGAGGTGGAAAGAGTATGAAGATTTAGCACGGGAGCTAAAAAGGATAAGCGAAGAAAGGAAAGATGAATACAAGGTTTACAAAAAAGAGCGGAAAATTTATGTAGAGAAAAATAAGAAGAAAAAGGGGGAAGAAAAAGTAAAAGAAAGGATTTACATTTTCATGTCCTCATCTGTTCCAAAAGAAGTTTGGTATGAGTATGTAAGGCAAGTAACCGAAATGAATATAGATGCGGTTTTAGTTCTGAGAGGTTGTATAGGAGGCTGCAAGTATATCAAACCTACACTCGAATTTATTCATGACGTTATCACTTTAGGCGGAAAAGAAGAAAAAGGGCTTCCTGTAGAGGTCTGGATAGACCCTATACTTTTCAGGAAGTATAAAGTCAAAGTTGTTCCCTGTGTAGCGATAGAAGGAAAGAAGAAACTTTCTTGCGGAGATTGGAATCTAAAGTGGCATCTGAAAGAGCTCTTTAAAAGAAAGGAATTCTAAGCAAGCTTTTTAAATCTTTTTATTTTCCACCTTAAAGTATCTTTTCTCTGTCTTGAGAGGTAAACAAAGTATGCGTATACAGCTAAAAGCGAAAAGGCTTTCACCGGAGCTATAAGGGTATAAAGCTCAAAGTAAGGTCTTGTAAACTTTATAAAGTTTCCGGCATAAGGTTTTAGGGTATTCATCAAATCAGATAAAACTCCGTAAATAAGGGAATTAATTTTTCCATATCCTTCCGAAAAGAACCAGCTTTCAAAAGAATTCCATAATTTCGGAAAAATATAGAAAATTAAAGTATCAGAAAGAATCCATACGAAGAATGTAAAAACCAGAGTGTTTAAAAGGAAATCTCTGAAAACAATTGAAAGATATCCTCTGCCTATTGTGTATCTTTCGACAAGTATAAATCCCAGAAAAGTGTATAAAAAAGCTATGAAAAGGGAAAGAATAATAGGGGAAATACCGAAGAGTATATATCCGAAGATTACAAGAAGAAGATAACTTAAGGTCATCCCCGATACAACATGTTTTAAAACAAATCCTGCAAGCGCTATTCTTTCATAGGAATAATAAAGCTCCTTGCTTTTTATATCGTCAAAAGCTCCTTCCAGCTCCAGAAACCTCAGGTAGTCAAGAGAGGACAGGAAGTTAAAAAGATTAGAGAAGTTGAGTTTTACCTCTTCCTGTTTACCTTCTTCAACTATTATCTGATTTTCCACGTTCCTACCTCCAGGAACATGTACAAAGGCACGGTATCTTCCACCATGTATCCTGCAAAACTCACTCCCTGCTCATTTACCCAGAATCCGAAATTTTTGAAATACCAACCTTTCTTCACAGCAGTTGCCACCAGAAACCTCTCTTCCTCTCCGAGAATTGTCAGCTTATTCCCGTATGAAACGATAAACTCGTTTTCGTTCTTAAGAAGAACCAAAGCTCCCGCTCTCGCAGAAAAGTTTATATCTTCCAAAGCACAAAGCATTTTCCTTATAAGTAGTTCCACCTCGGGATAGGTAAGTCTTTTTATTTCTTTGTCTCCGGTTATGTAATTTGCTATTCTAAGGGAAAGAACTGTGTTTAGAGGGACCTCTTTTCCGTTAACGTGAATGTATCTTGCTATATCAACCCTCCATCCTTCGTAAAGTTCTCTTCCGAACTTTCTGAGTTCACCTGTTTTTACTTTTTCAAATCCTACAGCTACTTCAAAAATTTTTTCCTCGGGAATTGCAACTTTCAGGTCTTGATCTATTACAAACATACCAGCAATCTTGAAAGATTTCCTATATCCTCAAGATTGATAATTCCTATCCTTCTGCCTTCGGCCTTAAAAACTTCTAATTTCTTGCCCGCTATCCTTAACCTTCCGTTTTCCCATTCCTGAACCAAATGCGGAATTTTGTTTCCCCTCAGTATCTCTTTTAAGGCAAATTTTGTCGCTTTTGCTTTTTGAAAGGGAATCTCTACTCTGTTTACGAAAACTTTTCCTTCGTTTTTCTCCCACACCGTATTTTCAACCGGAATCATCTTATCCTGTTCTTCCAGCATTTTTAAAAATGCATAAAGGTTTGCTCGGTTAAATGAAAACTTGGTTGCCCTTTTATTTTTCAAATCCTGTGCAAGTAAAAATCCAACTTTGCTATCTACCGGCTCGGAAAACCGAAAAAACTCAAGCAAAAACCCTTCTCTTCCTATGTACATTTTTCCCTTCACCTGAAAATCAATGTTTTCCAGAATGGTTAATCCCGTTAAATAGAAACCTGTAAACAGAGGTATTTCTTCCAGAGGATATATTCCCTTTATCGGTTCAAACTTTTCACCATTCTTTTCCCTTCCTATCTTGCCCTTAAGGTCTATTAGGCCATTTTCAAAGTCAAAGGTAATTTCCCCCTGAGGAAATGAAAATCTGTAAACTTTCATAAAAATTATTATGTCTTTTGTATATGATATTGTCAATGTTGCTTTAATTCAACATTTATGACACTATTGTATATTTAGTATCAGGAATTATAATAAAGTTAATATGAATAGGAAGAAAAAAATTCCCGAAGAAGGAAAAGCAAAAGTTATTAGTCCGATTACCACTAAGAACTTGCGGAGCATTGAAGAGCTTGCAAAGATAGGCATGCCGTTTCAGTTTTTGACCAAGGAACAGCAAAGATGGCTTGTTTTCGGAGGACTTGAATACTTCAAAGAACAAAAGCCATACCTCTATCCCGTAATAAAACAAATGGTTGACAGAAAAGCCGAAAATCCTATACCTCTTAGCTTTGAAGAATTAGCGGATAGGGTAAAGAAGAGGCTAAAGGAGAAAACGGGAAAAGAAGAAAAAATATACCCGGCATACGTTGAAAAGATAGTCAGGTGGAAACTTGACCCGTTTTACACAGGAAGTAAGAAGATGGTAGCTATAGCAGAGGCACTAAGGGAAATCCTCGATGAGCTTTCGAAGAAGGAAGGAGAAGAAAAGTACAGATGGCTCAAAAAATCCGTGGAGGCGTGGATAAAATGGAACAAAAAGGCAAGAGAAGTGAAGAGCTTTTGAACGTTTTCAAACAGTACGATTTGGGAAGAAAAAAGTTCAAAATTTTGACAGGGAAAGATTACAGGATGTTTTTCTATGTGATGAAATTTTATGATGAAAAAGATAGAATAACTCCGTCTCAGAAAAGGGAACTCAAAGAAGTTTTGAAAGCGTTAAAACAGGTAACGGATTATAACGTAGAAATACCCATCAAAGAACTCAGAAAGTTCCTCAAAAGTGTTGAAGTTGAAACTAGGGGGCCCAAAGGGAAATAAGAAAAGGGAGGCGAACCTCCCTCAAACTGCAACCTTTTTTTGTTTTTTTATCCTCAGGAGTTTTGAAATAAGCTTTGAAGCTTCATATCTGTTATCAGGAATAGAATAATTAACGTTTAACTCTTCCATGAGCTTTAAAAGAAGAGTACGTTGCTTTAACGTAATTCTTTTCTCAGGCTTTTTCTTACAAGGTTCCAATCTAATGAGCTTTATCTTCCCTTCCAGGATTAATTTGAAGAATAGCTGCAGTTTCCCGAACGTTGTTCTGTAAAGGGAGAAGTTTGAATTTTCATATACGAGCTTAACGAAAAACTCAGGAATAGCTTTAGCTCCGTACAGCTTAAGATAAACCGGTCTTTCGTCCAAGCGGCAAACTCTAAAGTCATGAAGAGATTTAAAGTCAACATTTTGAGGACAAATAATTTCGTACTTCATGATGCCCTCCTGAACACTTCCATGTGACTTAGTAATTCTTCAACTGTAGAGAAGAAATGCTCTTCTTCTCTAACAATGTGTCCGGGTTCAGTTTCTTCATAAATCGTGTAAGAAACTCCTTCGGTTTCAAACATGATTTTGCCGCTCAAAGGCATTTTGAAAGGTCCCAGTTCGACAGATATTTCCTCTCTTAAGCTATTTTTCTCTCTAAAGAGAGAAACGATAATACCACTACCTTCTACAGAAACATCTTCAACCTTGAAACCAATTTCCAAAAGGACATTGAAAG
>DQVZ01000244.1 GCA_015661465.1 Aquifex aeolicus | reverse complement strand
TTAAAGTGCTTTAGGATTTATAATATTTATTTAGCTTGGGCGCGTAGCTCAATTGGCAGAGCGGGCGGCTCATAACCGCCCAGTTGGGGGTTCGAGTCCTCCCGCGCCCACCACTAAATTATGGCTAAAGGGGAACTGATACTCTTATTGAAAATCCAAGAAATAGATTTAGAAACCGAAAGAGTCAAAAACAGGTTGAAAAAAATAAAAGAAGAACTGGAAACTTTACAGAGGGATTTGGAATCTCTTAAGTTAGAAAAGGAAAAACTCCTAAAGAAAAAAGATGAATTTGAGAAACTCAAAAAGAAATTGAAAGAGGAGATAGCGGATGCAGAAAACCAGCTACAAAGAACGGAAAGAAGACTAATGACAGCAACGAGGGATGTTGAATATAGAGCCCTTCTTAGAGAAAAGGCTAAACTCGAAGATAAAATTTTGAAAAAGTCTTATGAGTTGGATGAAGTGGAAAAGGAACTTGAAAAATTATCGAAGGAGCTTGAGAGAAAAATTCCTAAAATAGAGAAGGAAATAAGGAAAATTGAAGAAGAAATAAAGGATTTAGACTTTTAGGAAACTCTTGTTCACAATAAACTTGACGAGCTGGCAAATAAGAAAAAAGACATAAAAAAGGAAATTCCTGAGCATCTGGTAAGATTTTACGAAGAAAATAAGGAACATTTTGAAGGATTAGTTGTGGCTCCCGTGGAAGATGAGGCTTGTGCAGGGTGCGGTATAAAGATACCGAGTGTTCTTTTATCAAAAATAATAAAGGAAAACGGTATAGAACAATGTCCTTCCTGCGGCAGGTTTATTTATTACAAAATCTAAGATAACAGATTTCTTATTTTACCCAGGTCTATATACTCTTTTACAATTTCTTTGCCACCTTCATCTATCTTCTTACCTTTGTGCATAAGGAAAAATTTTTCTCCCAGATAAAGAGCTTCAAAGGGGTCGTGGGTGATTATCACTACTGGCTTCCCGAATTGAACGCTTTTTACAAAATCCATAACCTCAACCTTTGTTTTAAAGTCCAAAGAAGAAAAAGGTTCATCCATAAGCACTGCTCTCGGGTTATATACAAGGGAACGAATTATAGCAACCCTTTGTCTTTGACCGCCGGAAAGTTCATGAGGATACTTGTTTTCATAACCTTTCAGATTAAATCTCTCAAGGAGTTCCTTTACGGTAAATTGGGGATTTCGGGCTTTTTTCAAAGCAAATTCTATATTCTCTCTTACGGTCATGTGGGGAAATAGATTGTGTTGTTGAAAGACAACTCCGAGCCGGCGTTTTTGAGGAGGTAAAAAAATACCCTTTTCTGTATCAAAAAAAACCTCTTCACAGCATTTCATAAAACCCTCTTCAGGTCTTTCTAATCCGCACATTACTCTCAAGGTGGTAGTTTTTCCACAACCCGATGGTCCAAGAATTATATTAAATCCTTTTATAAATTCAAACACTCCTTCTATAGTTATCCCGGGAAAGGATTTTTTTAAAAAAAGAAAAATCATGCAAGTTTTTCAAGAACTTTTTTTATCCTC
>DQVZ01000232.1 GCA_015661465.1 Aquifex aeolicus | reverse complement strand
TGAAGGAAAGTATCAAAGTCAGGTTTTATAAATCATTAACCTCTATAGATGAGTTTTCTGATAAAAGAAAGAATCCCCCCTTTTCTTTCTTTTAATTCTAGGCGCATTCTTTCATTAATTTTTGAAATCTTATTGCTTAGCTGGGAAAGTTCATGCTTATCGTTTATGCTATCTACCTCCAGAAATTCTTTAAGAACTTCATTTATAGCTTCAAAAAATGCTATGTGTCTTTCCAAAAGTTTGTCATTTTCATAATTGATATTTTTGGTAATTTCAACAATAGCTCCATTTACTCCTTCAAGCATTTCTTTAAACTGTTCTTCTTTAATATCTTGATCTGAAACTTGAGAAAGAATAAGAATAATTTGGGACTTTAACTTCAATTTAAATTCAATTAACTTTGTATTAAAAGGTTCTACGTTTTCAATATCTTTAGCAAAATCGGAGATAAATGTTTGCAGAGTCTCCTTTGCACTCATTTTTCACCTCTTTAGTATTAGTATAAGGATTTTTATAAAGGTAAGTATTAATATTCCTAAATTTATAGCCATAGATATACCGTGATATTTAAGAAAAAGTTGATAATTCGTTTGTTTTAAAGTATGAGCGGTGGGGATAATAAAGAATTCCTGTATAAGCAGAAGTATTAGATTTAAAACCACCAAAGTTATAAAAATTTTCCCAAAATTAAAACCAAGAATTAAAGAAACAAGAACTAAAACTAAACCTATGGCAAAATAGACAGGGAAAACCTTTTCTACTACAGTCCCGGCTTGACTTTTTTCAAGAGTTTTAAATAAGGTGGGAGCTACATAAAAACTGAAAAAACTCCCAAGTCCAAAAAATACAGAAAGCAAAAATAAAACTAATTTTTCTTTTAACATCTAAATTTAGAAATAAAAGTAAAACCCGCGAAAGGCGGGTAATTATTCTAATATTTCCAGAACAACCCTCTTTTCTATCTTTCTTCCAATAGCGGTGAGAATGGTTCTAAGTGCCCTCGCTATTCTACCCTGCTTTCCTATGACTTTACCGAGTTCAGCGGAGTCGACCCTTAGTTCGATTACTACAGTCTTTTCCCCTTCAATCTCGGTAACTTTTACCTTATCTTTGTTGTCTACTAATTCTTTTGCTGTAATTTCAACAATTTCCTTTAGTGCACTCATACCTCTTCACCTCCTTTGGATTTTTGGGATTTACGCTTTTCAAAAACGTAGTAATCACCAACTCTTTTCATTTCATAATCCTCAGGAATGACCTCCTTTAGTATACCATGATTCCACAAAATAGCTTTTGCTCTATGAGAAAGTTCAACACCTTTTAAAACCCACTCCTTGACTTTCTCAGGATAGACATTGATTAAGACTTTCCTCTTAGGGTCATAGGTTCCGAGTATATCGAGATATCTTCCTTCTCTTGGAGATTTAGCATCCATTACTACTATCCTGTATATAGGGTGATGCCTTCTTCCGAATTTAGTGAGTCTAATCCTTACCGCCAACTCCCATGTACCTCCTTCTTTTACATTTTGCGAAAGATTATTGTATCACAAAAAAATTTTTAATCTATCTAGAACTTAAAACCCCCAAAAGGAAATCTCGGCATCTTGGGCATCTTTGGAATGACAGGCATTCCTCCCGCCTTTTGTAATTTTCTCATCATCTTTTTCATTTCCTCGTAACGCTTTAATAGTTTATTTACATCCGAAACAGTTGTACCACTACCTCTTGCTATTCTCTTCTTCCTACTCATGTTTATAATCCTTGGATTTCTCCTTTCCTCGGGAGTCATTGAGTTTATAATCGCCTCGATTTTCTTGAATTGTTTTTCATCAACCTTTATATGTTTCAGTTGAGGAGCTACTCCCGGAATCATAGAAAGCAGTTTGTCAAGAGGACCCATCTGGTGAATCATCTTTAGCATTTCCCTCAAATCTTCAAGGTCAAACTCCCCGGTCATTACCTTTGTAGCCATTACTTGAGCTTTATCTTCTGTTATAACTTCTTGAGCTTTTTCTACAAGACTTTGTATATCTCCGAGACCTAAAATTCTCTGGGCTATTCTATCCGGATAAAAAGCTTCAAGGTCTTCAATTTTTTCTCCTACTCCGATGAATTTTATAGGTACACCGAGAACTTCTTTAACAGAAAGAGCTAGACCTCCTCTTGCATCACCGTCCATCTTTGTCAAGATTACACCCGTGAGTTCCAATCTATCGTGGAAAGCCTTTGCGGTTTCTAGAGCTGTTTGGCCCTGCATAGCATCTGCAACGTAAATTACTTCCGAAGGCTGAGTTTCCCGTTTTATATCTTCAAGTTCCTTCATTAACTCATCGTCGATGTGAAGCCTTCCCGCTGTATCAAGAAGTAGATAGTCTATATTTTCTTGCTTTGCTTTCTCTTTTGCCTTCTTTGCTATTTCTACCGCACTTAACCCTTCCTCAAATGCGTAGTAAGGTACACCTACCTTCTTGGCTAACCTTTGGAGTTGAAGCATTGCTGCAGGTCTTCTTATATCGGTTGATAAAACCGCTACTTTTTTACCTTCTTTTTTTAATAGATTTGCAAGTTTACCTATCGTTGTAGTTTTACCTGTTCCCTGAAGACCGACGAAAAGGACGGTTCCCTTTCTTAAATCTTTTCTTTCTCCTCCAAGGATATTAACCAGTTCCTCATATACTGTTTTGATAACAAATTCTGCAGGACTTAAATTTTTAGGTACCTCTTTCCCGATAACCTGTTCCCTTATTCGCTTTATAAAGTCTTTAGCTACTTGGTAATCTACATCCGCTTCCAGCAAGGCAAGCCTTATTTCTCTTATAGCTTGATTTACATTCTTTTCGGTAATTTGTCTGGCATTCGTAAGTTTTTCCAGTGCATGACTGAATTTTTCTGTAAGCAGTTCCAGCATAAAAATTAAAATATCCGTTTACTTTTTCCTTTTTCAAGTAAAAGCGTATTATAAAATTCTTTTACATGTCAGAATATCTTAAAGCGATTTTTGAATTAAAAGAGCTAAGACAAAAGTTCTTATTTACCCTGTTTATGTTTGTCATTTACAGGTTAGGTAGCCACATTCCCTTGCCGGGAATTAATCCGGACGCCCTTAGGGATTTCCTGAGTTCCATGGAAGGTTCGATTTTCGCTCTCTATGACATATTTTCGGGAGGTAATTTAAGCAGACTCACCGTATTTGCCCTCGGTGTAATGCCTTATATATCCGCATCAATAATGATGCAACTTCTTACCGTTGCTATTCCCCAACTCCAGAGGTTGGCGAAAGAGGAAGGAGACTACGGAAGGTATAAAATTAACGAATACACTAAGTACCTGACTCTTTTCGTTGCACTAATACAGTCCTTAGGAATTGCTTTATGGATTAGAGGACAGGTATCTCCCAAGGGAATACCGGTAGTAGATAACCCCGGAATTGGTTTCATTCTAATAACCGTGATTACCCTGGTTGCGGGAACAATGTTTTTGGTATGGATTGCGGACCGTATTACTGAAAGAGGAATAGGAAATGGAGCATCTTTAATAATCTTTGCCGGAATAGTAGCGGGTTTTCCTAACGCATTAATTCAGTTTGTAGAGAAAGTTAAAACAGGAGACATAGGACCTCTTACACTACTTTTTATCATTGCTTTGGTTATAGGAATAATAGTTGCTATAGTCTACATTCAAGAAGCGGAGAGGAGAATCCCCATCCAGTATCCAGGGAGACAGGTCGGAAGACAGCTTTATGCCGGAAGGAGAACATACCTTCCTATAAAGTTAAACCCTGCGGGAGTAATTCCCATAATCTTTGCTCAAGCTCTCCTTTTAATTCCTTCCACTATTCTTAACTTCATAGAACATCCTTTTGTGAAACTCATCGCCCAGATGTTTACACCGGGTTCCATTTTCTATAACTTTCTCTACGTAACTTTCATTATATTCTTCACCTACTTCTACACAGCTGTACTCATAAATCCTATAGAAATAGCGGAAAATCTACACAAGGGAGGAGCCTTCATCCCAGGTGTAAGACCTGGACAGGATACGGTTAAATATCTTGAAAAAATAATTAATAGGCTCATATTCTTCGGAGCCATATTCCTTTCTATAATTGCATTAATCCCTATACTGGTAAGTGTATGGTTAAATATACCCTTTTACTTCGGTGGAACCACAGCTCTGATAGTTGTGGGTGTTGCTCTTGACACTTTTAGGCAGATTGAAACTTATCTAATTCAGAAGAAATATAAAAGTTACGTCAGGAGGTAGTAAATGATTTTGGTATTTTTGGGACCTCCCGGTGCCGGAAAAGGAACTCAAGCTAAAAGACTTGCTGAAGAAAAAGGTTTTGTACATATATCCACAGGAGATATACTCAGAGATGCTGTTCAAGAAGGAACGGATTTGGGAAAAAAGGCTAAGGAGTATATGGATAGAGGGGAATTGGTTCCCGACGAACTGATAATAGCCTTAATAGAGGAAGTATTCCCTAAGCATGGGAAAGTTATTTTCGACGGCTTTCCCAGGACTGTTGCACAAGCAGAAGCCCTTGACAAAATGCTTAAAAATAAGGGACTAAAAGTGGATTACGTTTTTCTATTTGACGTTTCCGACGGCATTGTTATAGAAAGATTGTCAGGAAGAAGGATAGACCCTAAAACGGGAACTGTTTACCACGTAAAATACAACCCTCCCCCGCCCGGAGTTGAAGTCATTCAAAGAGAAGATGATAAACCCGAAGTTATAAAGAAAAGGTTAGAGGTTTACAGAAAGCAAACGGCTCCACTCATTGAATATTACGAGAAAAAAGGTATATTAAAGAAATTGG
>DQVZ01000027.1 GCA_015661465.1 Aquifex aeolicus | reverse complement strand
ATTCTTTCTGAGGTAATTGAAAAACTCAGGGAAGAAATAGGCGAGTATAAAAGGGAAATTCCCGAGAACCTTAAAGGTAGATTAAGTGAACTTGAAAAGTTAAAAGCTTTAAAGGAAAAATTGGAGGAAAAACTCAGGCTATACAGACAAAAGCTTGATGAAAGAATAAAGCAGAGGGAAGAGGTATACGATAAGCTTTCTCGTTTGCAAAATCGTTTAAACCTTTTAGAAGAAAAAATAAAAGAAAGATTAGAAAAGATAAACGAATTTAAGGAGTTTTACAATTGCGGAAATATATCAAAGTGTGAAAAGGAATTAAAAGGGGAGCTGGAAAGCATAAACAACCTTCTTAAAAATTTAGAAAAAAAAGAAAAGACTCTGCAGCAAGAAATAGAAAAGGTATCTTTAAGAAAATCAAAGATAGAAGGTGAGCTTTCAGAAGTAGCTAGAAATATAGAACTTCTTGAGCAAGAAAGGAGGAAAAAGTTAAACAATTTAGCTGAAATTTATGAAATTGCAAAATCTCCACAAGAAGTACTTAATCTTTATCTCGGAGAAAAAGAGAAATTACTGGAAAAGAAAATAAAGGATTTTGAAGAAAAGAAGAAGGTTCTTAGTGTAAAAAAGAGAGAACTCGAAGAAAAAGTAAAATTTTACGAAAACGTAAAGGATTATGAAGATGTGGAAAAGGAGTATTTAAGATTAAGAGAGGGAATTGATAACCTTTCAAAAAGGATAGGAGAGATTAAGAAGGAAATCGAGTACGTTGAAGAAAAAATAAAGAGAAAAGAAGAAGTGGAAAAAGAATTAAAAGATATAGAAAGGAAACTCCAAATTTACTCCATTATAAAAACCGACTTCAGAGCGGATAGATTCCAGAAGTATGTAGCCGAAATAATGCTCAGAAGAGTAGTAGACCGTGCAAGTGAGTACTTTTACAAATTCACAGGTACATATTTCTTCGAACTTGAAAAAACATTAGGGAGTAGAGATAGAGATATCGTGGTGGTGGAAACTACTACAAATCAAATGAGACCGGTAAGCAGTTTGAGCGGTGGAGAAACATTTTTAGCGAGTTTGTCCTTTGCTTTCGGAGTTAGCGATATACTTTCTGGCAACGCAAACCTAGAAAGTCTTTTCATAGATGAAGGTTTCGGAAGTTTAGACCAAGATATGAGAGAGCGTGTAAGCGAAATACTCGAAGCTATAAAGACTAATGTAAATAAAATGATAGGTATAATATCCCACATTCCCGATTTTGCAGAAAGATTTTCCGAAAGGATAATAGTGGAAAAGAAAGGAGACTTTTCGGAAGTAAAGGTAATCCTTTAAACAGCTACTTTTATTCCTATTTCTTTCAGTTTTTCAAGTAGCTTTGGAGTTATTCTTACTTTGAAATCGGGAGATGGCATCATATCAACAATTTTCTCTCCCACATCGAGGGTTATCAATAGGCTATACCCTTCGCTGTCGTGGTTTTCTTCAATTAGCTCTTTAAACCTTTCAAGAACTCCGTTTAAGGCTTGCTCTTTAGTGATGAATACCCTCAAAACTCTATTGGTTTCCTTTGAATACTCTTCAGGGGTATATAACTCTTTACAAATAAACTTCAGGGTTTCCGTTTCCAAATCTTCTTCTACAAAGCCCTTTATAACGACTACTCTATCTTCTTCAAATAGATGATTGAATTCCTCGTAGGTTCCCGGAAAAGCTATAGCCTCGATTATTCCCGTCTTATCAACCAAGTTAAAACCGGCCATATAGTCTCCGTTCTTTGTCTTCTTTACCTTTAGTTCCGTGATAACACCTGCTACAACTACATCTTCTCCCCTTTCTACCTCCTCTAAGTCCTCAATAGGAGTAAACTTTCCTTTTAAAATTTCGT
>DQVZ01000026.1 GCA_015661465.1 Aquifex aeolicus | reverse complement strand
CGATATTTCAATCCCTATAGTAGACTTATACAATTGAAAGCAAATTCTGTTTTTAGCCTTAAAGGAGGTAACCGATGGAGTATGACTTAATTATAATAGGTGCAGGAAGCGGAGGATACGAAGCCGGATTATACGCTTTCAGAAGAGGGATGAAAGTTGCCTTCGTAGAACTTTCGCCGGATACTATAGGGGGCAACTGTCTAAATAGGGGTTGTATCCCATCCAAATATATGAGATACGGAGCCTATTTGATAGACAAGTTTGAAAAAATGGAAAGGTACGGTATACTTCACAGAGGCTATAGCTTCGATTATAAAAAACTCAAAGAAGGAAGAGATAAGGTAGTTGCTACTATAAGGGAAAACTTTAAAAAATTTGCTCAGCAACTAAGGATACCAATATACTACGGTAGGGGTATTCTAAAAGACCCTAATACGGTATTTGTTGAAGGTACAGAAAAGACTTTAAAAGCTAAGTACATACTTATAGCTACCGGTTCATCTCCCACAGCTATCGGCAACTTAATTCCCGACGGGAAATACGTTATAGATACAGACCAAATATGGGATATAGACTTTATTCCCAAAAAAGTTTTAATTGTGGGTGGTGGAGCGGTAGGTGTTGAATTTGCATATATATTCAGAAAATACGGCAGTGAAGTTGTTTTGGTAGAAATCAAAGACAGAGTGCTCCCTTCTCCCGATATACCCGAGGACAGCGCAAGATATCTCGGCAGAAAATTAAGAGAACTCGGTGTAGAACTCAAGACTAAAACCTCTGTTGAAACCTGGGAAAAAACTCAAAATGGTATAAAGGCAAAATTGACGGACGGAACAGAGGTTGAAGCGGATTTTATACTACTCGGTGTTGGAAGAAAACCCAATACAAAAGGAATAGGTCTTGAAGACCTTGGTATAGAAATGGACGAAAGAGGGTTTGTAAAGACCAATGAATATTTACAAACAAATATTCCTAACATTTATGCGTGTGGAGACATTACCTCACCTCTCATGCTTGCCCATAAGTCTATGTATGAAGGTAAAATTGCAGTAGCCCATATGCTTGGAGAAAGAGATTGGAAAAAGAATGAAAGAATCATTCCAAAAATTATATATTCAGCTCTGGAAGTTGCCTCGGTTGGACTAACGGAAGACCAGGCTGAAGAGGAAGATATAGAGGTAAGGGTAGGAGTGGCTTCCTTTGTGGCAAATCCAAAAGCGATGGATGATGGAGAAAATGAAGGGTTTGTAAGAATTGTAGCGGATGAAGAAACAGGAGAAATATTGGGATGTCATATAGTTGGACCTTACGCAGGAGAGTTAATCCATCAGGTTGTTCATATGATAAAAGATGGTAAAACTGTGGAATTCGCATCAAAAAGTATGTATTCTCATCCATCTCTCTCTGAAAACATAGGTATAGCTTCTTCGGAAATTTATTACGGTCCCATATCGTGGGTAAAGAGAAAGTAAGAGATTTCTAATATTTTTATTAAGGTTTAAAGCCTAAATTAAAAAGTAGCAAACCCTAATACGGAGGTAATAGTATGGCTGTAAAGGAAATCATAGAAGCTTTAAAACGGGAGACACTTGAAGATGTTGGTATAAGCCAAAATCTTGCACAAATAGTAAAAGACATAAAAATGATGGGAAACACTTTAACCATTGTTATGGAACTACCCAAAGATGGGCTTGAAGACATAATCAGGGCTAAAACTATAGATGCTTTAAGTAATATACCGGATGTCGGCAAAGTTGATATAAAGTTTTCAAAGCCCGATTCAACTCAAATTCCTTTAAAACAAGCTCCTCTTCAAAGTCAGCGAGCTCCACAGCATCCACATCAAATGCAACAACCTATGTTCACAAGGAAAAAAGTTCCCGGTGTGAAGCATATAATCGCAGTTGGAAGCGGTAAAGGGGGGGTTGGAAAATCCACTGTAGCTACAAACTTAGCAGTAGCTCTTTCCAAACTCGGATATCAAGTAGGACTTCTGGATGCAGATGTGTACGGCCCAAGTGTTCCCACATTATTGGGCTTAAAAGGAGAAAGAATCACAGTAGACCAATTCCAGAGACTTATCCCAATAGAAAAGCACAATCTAAAAGTTCTATCCATAGGATTTATGCTACCCTCTGAAGATACACCTGTAATTTGGCGTGGTCCAATGCTTATGAAGGCTTTAACAGAGTTTCTATTTAGTACAAAATGGGGAAATCTTGATTTTCTCATAATGGACCTTCCCCCGGG
>DQVZ01000196.1 GCA_015661465.1 Aquifex aeolicus | reverse complement strand
GCAGCAGCGAGCGCTCTCGCTGTAGCGGAGGATACTTTAATTATCTTTGGAAATAATGAACTCGGCATTGAGGGATTGCTCACCGCTGAAGGTGTAGAAACTGCAAAACTTTCCGATTGGAATAAGGTAGGAAGTGCCTTTAGTGATGTAGTAAACGGTATATCTAAACTCGTTGAGAAGGGTTTCTACAGTAATTACTACCTTATAGTTAATCCCAAAAGATATTTCCTTCTTAACAGATTGCACGACAATACCGGACTTTTGGAACTCGAACAGATAAAGAAGGTAGTGAAAGATGTATACCAAACTCCTATAATGCCGGAAGACAAGGTTCTATTGGTTTCTGCTTCTCCTGCAAATTTTGACCTCGTTATAGCTCTTGATATGACAGTGGCATTCGTAGAAACATCTAATATGAATCATACCTTTAGAGTTATGGAAATGGTCGTCCCGAGGATAAAGAGACCAGAATCCATTCTCGTCCTTTCCGCTTAACCCTTTTAACTTTTTTGTTCTATGAACGTATCTGAAGTAGTTGAGTTTAGAGTTGAAAGAGAAAGGGAAGGGAAGAGGCTGGATAGATTTTTAGCTGAGTGTTATCCCGATTTCTCACGGAGTTATATAAAAAAGTTAATAGAGAAAGGATTTGTATTTGTAAATAATAAAGAAATAAGAAAAGCTTCACGGAAGGTAAAAGAAGGGGAAAAAGTTACTCTACTAATTCCGGAACCCCAGCAACTAAAGGTAGAACCGGAAAACATACCTATAGATATCCTTTATGAAGACAGAGATATTGCCGTTGTGTTAAAACCTTGCGGACTTGTCGTTCACCCCTCTCCGGGTTATACTTCCGGTACCTTAGTAAATGCACTCCTTTACCATATAAGGGATTTATCTTCTATAGGTGGAGTTGAAAGGCCGGGAATAGTTCACAGGTTAGACAAGGAAACAGCTGGAGTTATGGTAATAGCTAAAAATGATACTTCCCATAGGGAGCTTGTAAAACAATTCCAAGAGAGGAGAACGGAAAAGCTTTATAAAGTTCTTGTAAAGGGTTTAGTGAAAAACGACTACGGAATTATAGATACACCTATAGCAAGACACCCTGTAGATAGAAAGAAGTTCTCCGTAAAAAAAGAAGGGAAAGAAGCACTGACGGAATATTGGGTTATAAAAAGGTATGAAAAATTTGAAATTACGCTTCTTAAGGTAAAAATACATACAGGAAGAACCCATCAAATCAGGGTTCATTTCTCCTCAATAGGGCACCCAGTTTTGGGAGATACCACCTACGGTTTTAAAAGAAGTTCTGTACCGAGAGAACTTCTAAATATTATAGGAGAATGCAACATGTTGATTGCGTATCATTTAGGTTTCTACCACCCTTCTACAGGTAAATGGATGGTATTTGAAATAGAGGAGCCTGAAACTTTCAAGAGCGTCTATTCTTGGCTTGAAGAACACTCCTTTGAATATAATGCCTCGTAATCCAAAAGCTTTTCTTTTACTTTTCTCACTAAAAAGTTGTATACAATCACGGATGGAATAGCTACTAAAAGCCCGAGAGCTGTAGCCTTTAAAGCAAGGGCAAGCCCTACCATGATTTCTTTAGTATTCACAAACCCTTTTTGTCCCATAGTGTAAAATGTCAGAAGAATACCGATGACTGTTCCCAAAAGTCCCACATAAGGAGCGTTGGAAGCTACGGTAGCTATTATATAAAGCCTTTTCGTTAAATCTTTTTCAAGAAGAGCCTTCGATTTGTAATCTTTTGGATTTATACTCCTTATAAATAGATACCTTTCTATAGCTACAGTAAGGGCTAAGAAACTCATAAACCCTAAAACACCCATTATTCCGTAATCAACGTACTCTTTTAGAGTGTCCATTAGTCTATCTCCGTTCTCTTCATCTTTACTTCTCTTAAATATCCCGTAAGTTCCTCCTCTTTTTCTTCTTCTATTAATTCCCTAAGATAATTTAAAGAGTTTTGAAATTCCTCTATTGCCTTTAATAAATTTTCCTTATTTTCCAAAAATATATCCCTCCACATTACTGGGTCACTTTTCGCTATCCTTGTAAAATCCTTAAAACCACCTCCCGGATATTTAAAAAGGTCTACTTGACTGATGGACATTCGCATGAGGGTGTCCACAAGGGCAAAGGCTACTGCATGGGGAAGATGGGACACAACGCCGAACACATAGTCATGAAGCTCGGGAGACATATACTCTACTATCCCTCCTATCATCTTCCACGTAGATTCAACCTTTTTCAATTTTTCCTTATCTGTATTTTTAGTAGGTGTAAGAATTACTTTCTTTCCCTCATAAAGATTAGGTATGCTGTATTCCACTCCTGATTTTTCTGTACCCGCTATAGGGTGTCCTCCTACGTATCTATTTCCAAGTATCTCTTCCAATTCATAGACGATATTTCCTTTAACGCTTCCTTGGTCTGTAATTATTACCTCTTCATCTACTAAATCCTTAAGCTGCTGTGCTATGTACCTGAATGTTCTTACGGGACTAGATAGCATAATTAAATCAGGTCTATAGTTTTTTATATCGGATAAAGTAGTTGTACCTTCATCAATGACCCCTAAATCGATAGCTTTTCTAATACTTTCTGGATTGATATCGTATCCGTAAATCCTTCCTTTAAAACCGCGATTTTTTAAAGCTAAAGCAAAGGAACCGCCCATAAAACCTACACCTATAACCAGCACGTTTTCCATCAATTGAAGATTTTAACCTTTTAATCTT
>DQVZ01000060.1 GCA_015661465.1 Aquifex aeolicus | reverse complement strand
TCATGAGAGTATTCTCAAAGTTATAAAATTCTTTCCTTCCCTCTATCATTTTTTCCAGTTCCTTTATATACTCAGGCGAACGATTTACTTCCCTTTCTTTAAGAATTCTTATTTCTTCCAAAAAGCCCATAGCTTAATAACTTACTGGTAATCTCCTCTTTTAGTAATAGTAAACTGGTGAAATAGATCAACATAAATAACGGTATAGAAACTATGAGCAAAAGGGAGGAATGTATAAACTTCTTTAGGAGAAAAATAGTTACACCCATAATAATTGAAGCAAATGAAACCTTGAATAAATTTTTAAAGTCAAGAGAGGGCTTTTTTTGAAGTTTTAAATAAAGGTAAAGTAAAGCGATAAGGGAGGCAAAGAGTGCCGATATGGGAAAACTGAAAACACCCATACCTAAAATAAATATCAAGGTAAATCCCAGTGTTCCTTCTACAAAAACTCCTAAAAAAGTTGCCCTTACCGGAATTTCTACATTCTTTTCAGAATAAGATACCGATTTAAATAAATGCTGCAAAGAATAGATCGGTATTGTAAGGGAATAAAGGGAAAGAAGCTTAGAAGTATAGTAAGCATCCTCTCTTGTAAAATCCCCCCTAAAATACAGCACATTTACTATATCTTCTGCTAATAGAAACAATCCTACAGAGGCAGGAATACTGAATAGAAAAATTATTTTCAGTGCTGTATTTATGTTTTCCATTTTATCTTCCCCGGAAGAAATTATAGCAATAAGCGTATTGCTTACACTTATTGAGAAAAGGCTTATAGGTAGCAGGTAAATTCTACTTGCGTAGTAAAGGTAGGAAATACTTCCTACCTTGAGAAAAGAAGCGAGAAAGGTATCAACCAGCAGGGAAATCTGATTTGCCGAAAAGCTTCCTACAGTTAAGAGGAACTTTTTAAGGAAAATTTTTATTTCTTTGTCAATAACAATTTTTGGCTTAATGAAGAGCTTTTCCCTTAAAAGTAAAGCGAATGTAGGTATTATTTGGAAAATTCCGCCGAGAATTACACCAAGAACCAAAACATAAGCTCCGAATATCCCGGAAAAAAATACCAATGAAAGTATAAATAGGAGATTAAACATAGCCTGAGAAACGGAAGGAATAAAAAAATGACCCTTTACCAGCAAAATAGCCATACTAAAGGCGTATAAGCTCACAAAAATCAAATATGTAAATGTAAACCTCAAAAAATCTGCGGCATACTGGAAGGTTTCCTTTTCCTTGATGCCCGGAGCAAGAAGGGAAATTATAAAAGGGGAAAGGGAGATGCCTATGAAAGTTATAACAAAGGAAATAGCTAACAAAAGTCCGAAGATTTTTGAAAGGAACTCCCTATCTCTATTTCCTTTTAAAGCTTCTCCGTAGAAGGGCATAAATACAGCGTTAAAGCCTCCCTCCCCAAATATACGTCTGAAGGTGTTGGGAATTCTAAAGGCTATAAAGAAAGCATCCGATATATGTGAAGCTCCGAAGTAATAGGCTATTACTGCATCCCTCAGATAACCTAAAACTCTGCTGAAAAGGATTCCTAAGGAAAATAGAAACGAACCGCGGAAAAGGCGGGACAAAGCTTATTAATCCATATCTTCTTTTTCTATTTTTTGTTCATCAGATAATCTTTCAACTTCTGTGTCATAGAATCTGTTTTCGAGCTTTTTAAGAACTTTCGGTAAAGTTGTGTATTCCATTTCTTCTGCGGGAAGTCTATGGGGTTCGAATATTCCCTGTCTTCTGAGGGTATCTGCTATCTCTTGGGCTACCTGTCTTGCCTTGTCAAAGGCAGGGTCTTTAAACATGTCGTTAGGACCTATTAACTTTCCTTCGGCAATCTGGTATCCTGCACCTATTACCCTGGGAGGTCCATCAAACCTCGATGGTCTTGCATCCTCAAAGGAAACGGGCATTAAAGGTCCATTATGGGAACCCCTCATCCATCCTTCCACTATCCAAGGTCTTGCGAAAGGTTCGAGAATTTCTCCCACAGCTGGGAAACCACTTTGAGACCTTACTATTAAAACAGGGTCATCCTTTCCTACGTATTGACCTGCAATCAAGGAAAGTCTCTGAGTTGATGCGGTAGCTGCAATTTCCCCATCGTAGTTTCTATAAACGTTCTTGACTACGTACTTTCCTACAGAACCTATAAGAGCCAGAAGGTCATACAGTTCGGAAGGAGTACTCAGCTTTACCGCTTTTCCGGTATAAACGTCAAGAACCTCGAAAGTAAATCCCTCGTGCATTTTGGGGTCTATTACGAGTCCCGCCGTATTCATAGGATCCGCAAACATCTCGTAAAGGGGTAAGTTCCATGCACTGGGAGATGTTTTATCAGCAAAGAAAACGATTACCGGCTCCGAAGGTCTTTCTTCGAATTCCATTTCTGCAACACCGGGTCCAAGACCCTTTACATTACCGCTGAAGGTATCGGTGAGTAAATCCTGACCCGCTCCGTAAAGTTTTAGCTTCTTTGCTACTTCTGTTCCCCTTTCGAAAGCTTCCCAAGCAATCTTATGAACTAGCTCAGAGTCTACACCGTGGGTATGGGTCATGACTATTGCAATATCGTCACCGCAGGTAAGAATGTCGGAATCTATGAGGTTTCCTTTTTCAACTTCTTTCTCTACATACTCTTTTACAGTATTTACAACTTCGGGATGAGTGGAAGAGTGCCCTACGTATCCACCTATGTCTGCTTTGATAACACTTAGAGTTATTTTCATCACCTTCCCTCCTTTATACTTTTAATTCTTCTATTTTTTTCTCTATTTCCGATAGTTTGTTCTTTAAGTTTTCAACCTCTTTCATAATTCTGGGATTATACATTATTTCCCCTTTAGAGAGATACTTTGCTCTGTTTTTCAATTCTTTTATTCTTCTCCTTATTTTCCTGTATTCCTTTATATAAAACCAAGTTGCTATTGCGGAGGCAGTTTTTATAATGTCTTTATCGTACCATCTTAATTCCCTTTTAAACCTTCTTCTTTCTCTCGGAGGAGCGTGCATACACAATATTTGAACCTCTTTTCCCTTTCCATCTTTGACCAGGTTTTCCATTACTGCTTGGAAGGAACCTTGATACTTCTTTTTCTCTCCATCAATCTTTACCCACAGTTCCATTTCCTACCTCCGTTTCCTTTCATCCTGAAGACTTATATATTTTACTAAAACTTCTTTATTTCTATACCGTACTTCTTTATCCTGTAGTCCAATTGTCTGAGAGTGTATCCAAGAAGTTTGGCCGCCCTTGATTTAACGTAACCGGTTTTTTCCAGAGCTTCTATTATTCTTTCCTTTTCCGTTTCTTCTATGAATCTTGGAAGGTCTCCCTTTTCCTTTATCTTTTTTTCCTTAAGATGTTCGGGTAAATCTCCGGGAGCTACTCTTCCTTCGTTTAAAATAACGATTCGTTCTATTATATTTGCAAGCTCCCTAACATTTCCGGGATAGTCGTATTCGAGAAGAATCTGCATAGCCTCCTTTGTAAGGTATACCCTTTTTTGGTATTTTTCGTTAAACTCGTCAAGGAAGTGTTCTATGAGAAGAGGAATATCTTCCCTCCTCTCCCTGAGCGGTGGAACATGAATAGGTATTACGTTAAGTCTGTAATACAAATCTTCCCTAAACTTTCCTTCTTCAACGAGTTTTCTCAAATCTTTATTAGTCGCCGCAATTATCCTTACATCTACTTTTACCGTTTTTTCGCTCCCGAGTCTCTCCAGTTCTTTATCCTGAAGAACCCTGAGAAGTTTTGCTTGGAGGTTTAAAGGCATATCTCCGATTTCATCGAGAAAGATAGTTCCTCCGTTTGCCAATTCAAACTTCCCTTTCTTGGAGGTGTAAGCTCCCGTGAATGCTCCCTTTTCATAACCAAAAAGCTCCGCTTCCAATAGCTCTCCCGGTATGGCTGCACAGTTTACCGTAACGAAGGGTTTTTCCTTTCTCGGACTTTCATAATGAATGGTTTTCGCTATAAGACTCTTCCCAGTACCACTTTCACCAAGCAGGAGAACAGTACTATCAGTTTTCGATACTTTCTCTATTAGCTCGATTAACTGCCTTATTGCCTTGCTTCTACCTATAATACCGTGTAGTGAATATTTTTCCTGGAGTTCCCTTGTTAAAAGTTTCTTCTCTTCCTCCCATTCTTCCCTTTCCCTTTCCAGCTTCTCGTGCAGTTTAAAGAATAACCCTAAGATATTCCCTATAATGCTAAGGGTTTCGAGAAACTTTTCAACACTCTCTGTATCTTCAAACTCTCGGAATGTAACCAGAACTCCTTCTATTTCCCCTCCTACCCTCACAGGAACTGCCACGAGATAATGATTTTCAGTTAATATTTCTCCTATGCCCGTCTTATTAACAAATAGTTCACTGTTTTTTACAGCTGGTATAACTACAGGAGTTCCTCTTTTGAATACTCTTCCGGTAATCCCTTCACCTTTTTTAAAAGCTACAGGTTTATTTAAAACGGAACCGAAGAAACTTTTAATTTTCACCGATTTCCCCTCTTTTACGGCTATAAAGCTATGTTCTACTCCCATATACGAGTAAAGAACTTTTAAAACTTCCATCAGACTTTTATCAAATGTGTACTCCCCAGTAAGTATTTTTGTTATTTCATTTACTACGTAAAGTTCCTTTAGCTTTAAAGTTTTACTTTTCATCCAGAAAATTAATTTAATTTATCCAGAACCCTACGGGGTACATATTTCCTTATAAACTTTATATTTACAATTCTCTTCACCAGTTTGGGATAAGCTTTATAGAGGCAAAATAGAGCAGGGATAAAAAAAGGACTTGAAGGAACCAAGGGAAGTAGCAAACCTATGAATCCCAAAATCGAAAGCAGTAAGAAACAGAGAACGTAAATAAACTTCATAACTTATACTCACAACTCTAACTTCGTTAAGAACCAGGTATATAAATTAGTATTATGAAAATACTCGTCATCGGCGGAGCGGGATTTATAGGTTCTAATCTGGTGCACACACTTCAAGAAAAATATCCTGAAGCCAAGATTTACGTAGTTGATAATTTTTCCTCTGGTCATTTTAAAAACCTTATAGGTTTCAGAGGACAGGTGATTACAGGAGATATTTCCGACCCTTCTTTTTGGGAGTATATAGGTAAAAATTTTCACTTCGATGTAATATTCCATAAAGCGGCAATTACCGATACCACAGTTATGGACCAATATAGGATGATGAAGACAAATGCGGATTCTTTCAGGTATTTACTGGAACTTGCGGTTGAATGGAAGGCAAAGGTAATTTACGCTTCTTCCGCTGGGGTTTACGGAAACACTCCACCGCCCATGAGAGAAGACAAAGGTCTTGAACCCGAAAACATTTACGGGTTCTCAAAATTAATGATGGATTACATAGCCCTTGAGTATATGGAGAAGTATCCCGATATGAGTATAGTGGGATTTAGATATTTCAACGTTTACGGACCGAGGGAAGAGTATAAGGGAAAAACTGCCAGCATGATATACCAGCTTGCGGTAAAAATGATAAAGGGGGAAAAGCCAAGGCTTTTTAAGTGGGGACAGCAGAAAAGAGACTTTGTTTATATAAAAGATGTAATAAGGGCTAACTTGCTTGCACTCGAAAAGGAGGTATCGGGTATATTTAACGTGGCAACGGGAAAAGCCAGAAGCTTTAACGAAATAGTGGAAATTTTAAACAGAGAACTCGGAACTAATTACGAAGCGGAATATTTCGATTGTCCCTACGATTTTTATCAAGAGTATACGGAGGCAGATTTATCCAGAGTAAAGGAATATTTAGGATATGAACCTCAATACTCCTTAGAGGAAGGAATAAAGGATTACTTGCCGTATATACTTTCTAAAGTGAAAAGATGAAAGTTTACTTCTTTGGAGGAAAAGGAGGAGTAGGTAAAACTACCGTCTCCTCGGCATTTGCGGTTAAACTTTCCGAAGAAGGTAAAAAGGTTTTGCTTATCTCTACCGACCCTGCCCATTCTCTTTCCGATATATTCTCGGAAAGAGTAGAGGATGAGAAAGAAATAACGGAATTCCTTACTGTCAAGGAGATAAATATAAAAAAAGAACTTGAGGAGTATAAGCGGAAAGTTCTAAACCTTTCAAAGGCAGTGTTAAAACCTCAAATGGAGGCTCACCTTCAAAAAATACTCACTACACTCGGAGAAAGCCCAGGGATAGAAGATATAGTTATCTTTGAAGCCCTGTCAAAGGAGATAGTACACAGAAAAGGAAAATTTGATGTCTTTGTAATTGACACCGCACCTACAGGGCATACGCTAGGGCTTTTAAAAACTGTAGGCTCTTTGGGAAATTTATTTGAAGAAATAATAAAGCTCAAAAAGAATATTGAAGAACTAAGAAGCCTTAGCGGTAGAGAAGTAAGAAATACAGCTCTCGAATATCTCCGGGAAAGAAAAAGGAGATTTTCGGAACTTTCCGAAATTATTTACAATCATTCCGAATTTATTCCTATACTTACTCCCGAAAAGTTGCCAATTGAAGAAACTTATCGGTTAATATCTTCCCTAAAGAATAAAGGAATTAACGTTGAAAAACTGATAGTGAATAAAATACTACCTTCCAAGTCGGAAGACCCTTTCCTCAGAAGTAGGAAGGAAGTAGAAGAAAAATACATGAGCGATATCAAAAAGAAGTTCGGTCATTTGAAGTTGATTCTTATTCCTTTTATGGAAAAGGAAGTTGTGGGATACGATAAACTTAAGGAGTTCTCAACTCTCCTTTCGGGTGTTTTCTAACTTTTTGGCCTTGTTCCAGAGCTTATCCATTTCTTCCAAACTCATCTCTTCCAATCTTTTCCCCATCTCTTTAGCCTTCTTTTCTATATAAGAGAATCTTTTTATGAATCTCTCGTTGGCTTCTTGGAGAGCTTCTTCAGCGTTCACATCCACGAATCTCGCAAGTTCAACAACAGCGGTCAGTATATCTCCTATTTCATGTTTTATATTCTCCCTGTCGTTATTTTTAAGAGATTCCTTTAACTCATTTATCTCCTCTTGAATTTTGTCAAAAACCTGATTTATATGTTGAAAGTCAAAACCTACCTGCGAGGCCCTATCCTGCAACTTTTGGGAGCGCATTAAAGCAGGAAGGTGTTTGGGAACTCCTTCAAAAATGCTTTCTCTTTTTTCCATTTTCTTTTTTTCCCAGTTTTTGAGCACATCTTTCGGGCTTGCGTCTCCGAAAACGTGGGGGTGTCTTTCTATTAATTTCTTTACGAGATTATCTATTATATCATTTATGTCAAAAGCATTTCTTTCCTTCGCAATTTCGGAATGAAATACAACTTGAAGTAATAAATCTCCCAATTCTTCTTTTAATTTTTCGTCATCTTTACTATCTATAGCATCAAGAACCTCATAGGTTTCCTCTATTAAATATTTTTTTAAACTCTCGTGGGTCTGTTCTCTATCCCAAGGGCATTTTTGCCTAAGCTCTTCCATGACTTTAATCAAGTCTTGAAATGTATACTTTTTTTCTCCCATAAATTTTAAATTTTAAAAATAAATTTAATTGTAGGAGGAGATTATGCCCTCATGGGGAAGATTTAAAGTTTCATTTGATAGTTGGAAG
>DQVZ01000094.1 GCA_015661465.1 Aquifex aeolicus | reverse complement strand
GTTAGTCCTTCCTCCCTTAACTTTTCCTTTTCTCCTTCCCGAAGCGGTTCACACCTATTTACATTCCCGAAACAATCAGGACATAGGTCAAAAAATACTAGAACTCCTAAACCTCCCAGCATCATATTGACTTGAGTAATTACAAGGTTTTCTTGCCTTTCAGGGAGGATTTGGTATTCTTCAAGGGTTTTTCCGCATAGAGTTTTGTTCTCCGCATCTGCGAGCATGTGAAACTGAAAGACAAGTCTCTTTGTTCTTCTACATTTCATCCATTTAGGTTGAAGGTCAAGAATTACGAATTTTATTTCGGCGTTTTGTTCCGCAATCCACCCTTTTTGTTTTGCTTTTTCAAGAAGTTTCTTCATTTTTTCCGGGTCCACTAACTGCATAACGTTTCCCTCCGTAATAAATGAAAGGATAAAAAGTAGGTAAGTTCCATGGGATTAATCAACCAAATCTTCCCGTTATGTAATCTTCCGTTAGCTTCTTCTCGGGTTTGGTGAATATTTTTTCCGTCGGACCGAATTCTATAAGTTCTCCCATATACATAAAAGCTGTAAAATCGGAAATTCTTGCCGCTTGTTGCATGTTATGGGTAACAATTATTATGGTGAGTTTTTCCCTCAGTTGCTCCAAAAGTTCCTCTATCTTTGCCGTAGATATAGGGTCTAGTGCAGAGGTCGGCTCATCCATAAGGAGAACCTCAGGTTCGGGAGCTATGGCTCTTGCTATACATAACCTTTGCTGTTGCCCACCCGAAAGGGAGTAAGCATTTTCATGTAGTCTATCTTTTACTTCATCCCACAGGGCTGCATCTCTAAGAGCTTTTTCCACAAGTTCGTCGAGTATTGATTTCTTCTTTATTCCTCGGAGTCTTAGTCCGTAAGCTACATTGTCGTATATAGATTTTGGGAAAGGGTTAGGTTTCTGGAACACCATTCCTATTCTCATTCTCACCAAAATCGGATCTACATCCTTTCCTATAAGGTTTATTCCATCAGGATATAAAATTGCCTCTCCTTCGTAACGGGCTCCTTCGTAAAGGTCATGCATTCTGTTAAAGCACCGAAGCAGTGTTGTTTTTCCACACCCGGAGGGACCTATTATTGCCGTAATTTTCTTCTCGTATATGGGGAACGTTATGTTTTTAAGAGCGTGAAAATCACCGTAATAAAAGTTCAAGTCTTTAATATCTATCTTTACACCTTTTTTACCTGTAGTTTCCATCTCAAAAAAATTTTAAAAGCTTTTTGATAGCTTAACAGAATCTTAACAATTCGTCTGTAAAAATACTAATAAGACAGGAGGTGCTAATCTATGAGGAGGAGAAGCTTCCTAATAGGAGTATTGACACTTTTTACCCTTCCTACTTTATCCTTGGGCAAAGAAAAGGTAATAAACGGTGCGGGAGCAAGTTTTCCGGCACCTCTTTACTGGAAATGGGCTGCTGAGTATTACAAAGAAACCTCAGTAAAAGTTAATTACCAGTCAATAGGTTCAGGAGGAGGAGTCAGACAAATAGTAAACAGAACTGTGGATTTTGGTGCATCGGATGCTCCGCTTTCTCCTGAAAAGACTAAAAGGCATAATCTGGTACAATTTCCCACTGTAATAGGTGGTGTAGCTATTGCTTATAACCTAAGAGGTGTAAAAGAACTTAAACTTTCTACGGAGGCAATATGTGGAATTTTCCTCGGAGAAATAAAATACTGGGATGACCCACGCATAAAGAAACATAATCCCAATATAAATCTTCCCCACAGGAGAATTTCGGTAATAAGGAGAAGCGACGGTTCCGGAACAACGTGGATATTCACCAATTATCTTTCTAAAGCATGTCCAAAGTGGAAAGAAAAGGTAGGGTATGGTAAAGTTGTAAACTGGCCTACAGGAATAGGTGCCAAGGGAAACGAAGGAGTTGCTAACTATATAAGAAGGGTAAGAGGTGCTATAGGATATGTAGAGTATGCCTATGCTCTTCAGAATAAGCTTGCAGTTGCCGCTTTAGAGAATAAAGATGGAAACTTTGTAAAGCCTTCTGTAGAAACCTTTAAAGCTGCTGCTGAAAATGCAAAAT
Source organism: Aquifex aeolicus (assembly GCA_015661465.1). Classification (GTDB taxonomy): domain Bacteria; phylum Aquificota; class Aquificia; order Aquificales; family Aquificaceae; genus Aquifex; species Aquifex aeolicus_B. The sequence goes on along the minus strand of DQVZ01000094.1, from coordinate 1,203 downwards.
GGAGTCCCGATAAAGATTTCTACGAAATACTCACATGGCAATCGGGTAAAGATGCTTACCCTATAGCAGGTGCAACATTCATACTCCTTGCGAAAGACAAAGATAGGAAAGAAATAAATAAGCAAGTTGTTAAATTTTTCGACTGGGCATATAGGAAAGGTGATAAAATAGCTTTAGAGCTACACTATGTTCCTTTGCCTGATAATGTAAAGAATCTTATAAGGGAATACTGGAAGGAAAATGGATGGTATTAATAAACATACCTACAGAAGAAGGGACAAGATAATAGATAAAGTAGTTTTCATTGCTTTGGCTTCTGTAGCCCTCTTCCTAGGGCTTTTATATCCTTTCATAATAGGAGGTTCCCTGTTAAAGGAAGCCTGGATTGCTATCGAGAAATTTGGAGTCATCGGTTTCATCGGGTCAACGGTTTGGGACCCGGTCAGAGAAACTTTCGGAGGACTACCGGCAATCGTCGGGACACTGCTTACTACGGTTATAGCTTCCCTTATTGCAATTCCTGTATGTATAGGAGTAGCTATATTTATTACCGAACTCAGTCCTAAACCTCTTAAGCCTGTATTTATAACAGCGGTAGAACTGCTGGGAGCTATACCGAGCATTATTTACGGAATGTGGGGGTTCTTTGTCGTATCACCGCTTATGGCGGATTATGTAGAGCCTTTCCTTCAGGAATTGTTTTTGGGTGTCCCTATTATTGGAAAATTAGTTGACGGAATACCTACAGGTATAGACCTGCTTACTTCCGGTTTAGTACTTTCGATAATGATAATTCCTTTTATGGCGACCATAGTAAAAGATGCCTTTGAGATGACACCTCAACTACTCAAGGAAGCAGGATACGGAATGGGAGCAACCAAATGGGAAGTTATAAAAGATGTCGTTATTCCTTATGCTTTTCCGGGCATAGTGGGAGGTATAATCCTGTCCGTAGGAAGAGCCCTCGGAGAGACTATGGCTGTTGCGTTTTTAACAGGAAATGTTCATAAAGTTCCAACTTCCCTTCTTGACCAGCTTACGACTATAACTGTGAGCATAGCAAACGAATTCACGGAAGCGGATACAGACCTATATCTTTCTTCCCTTTACTACCTTGCTCTTATTCTCTTCGCTATTTCGTTTCTACTATTAATCTTCAGTAAATTCTTCATTTTCAAGAGGTTGGAGAAGAGATGGAAGACT
>DQVZ01000279.1 GCA_015661465.1 Aquifex aeolicus | reverse complement strand
GAAGAAAGAAACGTAAAAATATTTAACTTTTCGGCTACAAAATTTGCGTTAGATTATGCTGGAACGGAACTTGCCACAAATATGGCTATGATAGGGGCTTTCTTCGGAATTACCCAAATAGTCGGTATGGAATCCATAGAAGAGGGTATAAAGACGAGATTCTTAAAGAAGTTTGTAGTGTCCGGTGGTACGGCATCACTTGACTCTGCAATAGAAAGGAAATTTAAGAAAAAACTAGAACTCATAGAAAAGAACATAGCTACTGCAAGAGCAGCTTATGAGTTTGCAAACCAGTGGGCTAAGGAGCAAGGTATAGAACCCTGGCTTCCTAAACCTGAAGCTGTTCTTCAACAGGCTTAAAATCTTTTTCTTTTTTAGTTTAATGGTGCCGGTGGCGGGAGTCGAACCCGCACGCCCGTGAAGGGCAGGGGATTTTGAATCCCCCGCGTCTGCCAATTCCGCCACACCGGCTATTTAATTATTATATTTTATTCTTCGGATTTGAAGTAGTGTTCTAAAAGAAACTTTGCTATTCCTACTCCTCCCGCTGAAGCCAATTTTTCACTGACACCGTCTAGAAAAGTATCGTAGTATAAGCGAGTTGTAAAGCCCTTTTCTGAAAGCATAGGTTTAAAAGCTTCTTTTAAGATTTCTTTTAGAAATATAGCTTCCAATTCCTTTGCAACTTCCTTCGGTTTATTTTTTACAAGTTCTCTATAACTTAAAGAAGGAGGTGGGAATATTACCTTACTCAATTTTTATCCTCTTGGATTTGGGTTTTTTTTCGGTTTCCTTAATCCTTTCCTCGAGAACTTTTATTTCATAATCCAGTAATGTTCTCATAATTTTTAAAAGGGATAGAGGTATAGTATAAAGGTTTTTCGCTATTTCATCCCTCACTTCCTTCGGAGGAACGCAGAACTCCATGAATTTGAAGAAATCCCTTCTAAGCTCTTCTAACTCCTTTTCCATAGTTTGAACCTTTAATTCTTCCTTTTTTTGTTCCATAGAATATAATTTATGCTTTTGGAAAGAGGATAAGGCTATGATTAGAGCGGTTTTTGAAAATTTGTGTCCAAACTGTGGTGGAGAGATTACATCTGAAAGGTTGTTAAGAGGTATTCCCTGTGAAAAATGTCTTCCCGAAGAAGTGGAAAGGGAAGAAGTCTGCCGTTTAGTTAAAGAGGGAAACTTTAAAGATTTTTGCAATCTCTTGGAAGAGTTAAGAAATTGGGAAACCTTTTTTAAGGAGAAGCTCGATACTTCTCCTTGGAGTTTGCAAAAATCTTGGGCAAGGAAGGTTTTCCTCAACAGATGTTTTGCAATGCTCGCTCCTACAGGTGTGGGTAAAACAACCTTCGGTTTATCAGTAGCTTCATACCTTGCGGAAAAGCAGAAAAGGTCTTACATAATACTACCTACACAGCTTTTAGTAGAACAAACTGCGGAAAGGTTAAAGAAGTTCGGAGTAAATGAAGAGGACGTCCTCGTATGGGGTAAACTATCTGAGAAAAGGAAAAAACTGTATAAAGAAAGAATTGAGAAGGGAGATTTTAAAATCTTGATATCTACCTCTATGTTCCTTTATAAGAACTACGAAATTTTACCGAAAGATTTCAGCTTTATATTTGTGGACGATGTGGATAGTTTCTTAAAAACCGCTAAAAATGTGGACAAAGTTTTATACCTATTGGGTTTTTCTGAAGAAGACATAAATAAAGCCTTCGAACTTATAAAACTAAAAGAGAAACCTAAGAAAACGGACGGGGATTGGGAAGATATTAGAAAAAAAACAGAAGAGCTTAAAGAAATTGCGAAAAAAAGAAAGGGAGTGCTGGTGGTTTCATCCGCTACGGGAAATCCGCGCTCTAACAGAATCAAGCTCTTTAGGGAACT
>DQVZ01000034.1 GCA_015661465.1 Aquifex aeolicus | reverse complement strand
AATATTACTTCTGAAAATTCAATACCTCTTTTTATATCCGTTGTAAAATCGAGCTTTCCTTCCCTTAGTCCCTCTCTCAACAAATCTTCCAGTCCCGGTTCATAGATAGGGCTTTCTCCTTTCCTAAGGAGTTCTACTTTTTCCGGAATCTTTTCGACTACAAGGACTTCATGACCCATATGGGAAAAGCAAGCTGCGGATACAAGTCCTACGTATCCCCCGCCGATTACCGTGAGTTTCATACTTGTATTTTACTCGTAAATCGGTTCTTTATCCAAGTTTAAATAGGGATTTTTATACTTCTTATATATACTTTGAAGAATTCCTATCATGATACTGAAACTGAGCATGGAACTTCCGCCTAAACTTACAAAGGGGAGAGGAATCCCTACGACGGGAAATAATCCCATAGTCATAAGTGTATTTACCGTAAATTGAAATAATATAAGGGAAAAAACACCGGCTACGAATATTTTTTCGGAAAGTCTGCAAAACATTTCATGGTAGTGAATTAACCTAAACAGAAGGATAAGAAAGAGAGTACTTAAGATAAAAGTACCTACAAAACCTAGTTCTTCACCTATTACGGCGAATATGAAATCGGTGTGCTTTTCAGGTAAGAATAAAAGATGGGTTTGGGTTCCTCCGAGAAGCCCTTTTCCGGTTATCATCCCCGAGCCTATCGCTATTTTGGACTGGATAAGCTGATAACCACTTCCGTAGTAATCGCTGAATGGGTCTATTACCGCAAGTATCCTTTTCTTCTGATAAGGTTTCAGTATATGGTTCCATGCTATGGGTATAAACGAAATGAAAAGAAATCCCGCCAATAGGAAGTATCTCAAAGGAACACCACGGGCTATTAGCATGTATACCAACGGGACAAAGTAGGCAACAGTGGTTCCCAAATCGGGCTGTTTAAGGGTTACCATTGCAGGTATTGCATAAAGAAGGATTATCAGTATTAACCTTCTGTCTTTGACTCCATTTATAAAGGGAAGAATATAGGCGGTTACCAGTATTAAGGAGAATTTCATAAATTCCGAGGGTTGTATATTCAAAAACCCGAGACTTATCCACCTTTTTGCCCCATAAATTTCCTTTCCGTAAAGAAGTACGGCTATAAGGAGCAAAAGGTTAAAAAGGTAAATATATAAGGAAATATCGAGAAAGTTTTCAAACTTTTCGTAAGAAAGAACAAAGATTATAACCCAACCGAGAATTATGTAAATGAGATGTTTATAGAAAAGGGGTGATGCTCCTCCATCGTAGGTAGCGCTGTAGATTGCAAGGAGTCCAAAACCTTGAATACATAGGATTATTAGTAATAGAAAAAAATCTAAATTTTTAAGTTCCTCCAGAAATCGCATTTACAACCCTTACTTCATCTCCTTCTTCAACATAATCATCTTCAGATATTACTTCACCGTTTCTGATTACAAGTGAAGAAAGAGGGGAAAGACCAAGTTTCTGAAGAAGTTCTTTTGCCTTCAATTTATTTTCCGGAAACTCAAACTCTTTTCCCCTGTAGATTACTTTTACGGGCATCGCGATGTATCCGAATCTACTTCATCTATTTTATCAAGAAATGCATTGAAAGGTCCCATATTTCTCATAGCAACAAATCTCGGACCTTCGAATTTTAACCTACCGAAAAGCATAGCCTTCATAGGACCATACTCCTTTCTTCCCATTTCGAGCCATCTTTTTGTTTCTGCGTACATCAGGAAGTCATCACCAGTTTTCTCATCCTTTTTCCATCCACCGTAAACACAGGTTGCCTTTCCATTTTCATTCTTTATGGTGAGCTGTACCTGTTTTTCAGGACTACAATCCTTTCTGTACAAGAATATCTTCCTTACTGGTTTTGAAGCCCAACTTTCACTCTTTCCAAGCCTGTCTACTAAGTCGGGAGTTCTATTCCATAATTCGCAGAATTGCTTAGCCCACTCTGCGTCCATGAATACGGGTTTTGCAAAAACAAAACCGTACATTAAAATCACGACAAAAACAATTTTCATACTTCCACCTCCCCGGAATTTTTTAATGAAGATATACCCTTAGTAGCTTCTTTTCCAGTCCTTTTTTGTGGTGTTATGTCAATTCTTAAGATTCTTTTCTCCTCTTCTATTGTCGATATTTCAAGTGTTAGAGTTTTTATCTTCCAAAACATCTTTTATACACTTTCCTATCTTTTTTGCTTTATAGCTTCTGCTTCCGTAAATCTCTGAGGTAATGTAGTGAATAAAACTAATGAGTTCCCCTACTGCATCTTTACGTTGTTCTCTACTCGCAAGTTTTTCGGATTTGTCTACGACTTCTATTTTAACGTTTAACCTTGAAAAGATTTCTTCAATCAACTCAAAAGCAATTCTTGAAAGTCTATCTT
>DQVZ01000228.1 GCA_015661465.1 Aquifex aeolicus | reverse complement strand
GGTAGCCCATAGGGGCGGCAATTATGAATTCTGGAGGGAAGGAATTAATTTAATAGTAAAGGGAGGTGCTTATATGGATAGGGAACAAATTATTCAAGAGTTGTACCAGAGGGATTCTCAATTCAAAGAATTTAAAGATAAACACGAGGAACTTGACAAAAGAATAAAAAAGCTTGAAAAACATCATCCTATGACCCATGACCTTGAACTGGAAATAGAAAAGCTTAAAAAGGAAAAACTCTACTATAAGGACTTAATGGAACAAAAAATTCAAGAATATATAAAAACTAAAGCAATCTGAGAGCTTCTTCCTTTTCTCTACACTTTATACATTTTCCGCAAGGTTTCCCCTTTATAGGTTTTATACAGGAAAAAGTGAGATTGAGAGGCATAAGGTTTCCGTATAAACGAATAATTTCTTCTTTTCTCATACCAAAGAAGGGAGTTTCTATTGTAAAAGTTTTATTCAATCCCTTGGAGATTAACTCCTCAAGTTTGTCGAAATACTCCCTTTTGTTGTCCGGGAAGGGATACATACCAAGGCTTCCTATAGCGCAACGGAATATTCCTTTCCTATAACCGTAAATTGCTGCATGAGTACAGAGTAATAAATTCCTCATAGGAATTTCCAGTTCTTTTTCCGTAGAAGGGAACCCTTTGAGTCTCTTAGGGGGGGATTTTATCTTTACTATTGCCAGATTACGGAGATTTTTTACGGACTTTTTAAGGTAAAAAACCACATTTTTAGCTCTCCTGAGTTCTTCACTTTCCCATGAGTAACCGAATCTCACATAGAGTGGATAGAGTATATTGTTTTTAGAGGCATAGTGAATCAGAAGAGCTGTACTTTCCACTCCTCCGCTGAATAAAACCACGATTTTCTCTTTTTTCATTCTTTAAAAACTACAACAAATTCTGCATCTCTGGGTGATATGAATGGTTTTACCTTCACCTGTTTAAAAAAGGGATTTTGGCTGAAACCTACGTAAATTACTCGTCCTATAGGAAAATGGGGAATTCTCAAGGTTAGGTCTTTGTAAACTACAATATCTCCTTCTTTAACATTATCATTTAAGTCCACGTATAACAAATTACCTAACGGGTAGCTACCCTGGTATATATACGCCTTATCGCTTCCCCTTATAGAGGAAAGCAGTGAACATTTTTCGTTGAAAAGAGTTATCACCTTGCTGGTAGAAATATAAACTTCATCTACTATACCGAGTATATAACCCTTTGATACTACTAAATCTCCCTTCTTTATCCCTTTATTTTTTCCATCTCTTATTATGAAAAATCTATCTTCTCCGGAAGGGTCGTAAAAGATTATCTTCGAGATTACGTATTCGACTTCAAAAGGAAAGTAAAAGTCTAAATCCTTTTCCAATCTCTTTAAAATATCTTGGTAGAACTCTGTTCTCTCTTTGTAAACCTCAAGCTGCTGGGATAACTTTTTGTAATTTGATATTAACCTCATATTTGCCTTTAAATCCTTTACGAAAAATATTAATTTTTCCATTTCTTCTTCAATTTCCCTTTCCGCCTTTAAAAATGGAGAAAAGATAATATACGCTGTCTGCCTTAAGTAGCTGTTCAAGGGATTTTGAAAAATTTGAAGAAGTAAAATAAAAAGTCCCAACGAGAAAAAAAATAAAAAGTAGAGGTTGAGTTTTCTTAAACTCATTCCGTAGAGATTCTTCTAATGAGATTTATATTTTCGAGAACCATACCTAACCCACGTACAACCGCTGTGAGCGGTTCATCTGCATAAACAGCTTTAATTCCTGTTTCCTGTTCGATTTTCTTGTCCAGATTTCTTAAAAGTGAACCTCCTCCCGCAAGAACAATACCCCTCTCCGCTATATCCGAAGCAAGTTCAGGAGGTGTTCTCTCCAGCGTTGTTCTCACAGCATTTACTATGGAATTTACTGTATCCTCAAGTGACTCCGCTATCATATGATTTGTGATTATGGCTGTTCTTGGAAGACCCGTCATATCTCTTCCTCTTATTTCCATTTCCCTTTCTTCATCTTCCACTATTGCACTGCCCAGTTCTATCTTTATCCTTTCTGCAGTCTGCTCACCAATAAGCAGATGAAGCTTTCTCTTAATGTATTGCACTATCGCTTCATTCATTTCATCTCCAGCAATTCTGAGTGAGTTGGACACTACTATTCCTGCGAGGGATATAACAGCTATGTCAGTAGTTCCCCCTCCGATATCCACAATCATGTTTCCTATAGGTTCCTCTATGGGAAGTCCAGCACCTATTGCAGCAGCCATGGGTTCAGCTATCAGATACACCTCCCTAGCCCCGGCACTTTTTGCGGCGTCTATTACCGCTCTTTTCTCAACCGGAGTTATCCCGGTAGGTACACCGATAACGGTTATAGGTTTAGGTCTGAAAAGGACTTTACCTAAAACTTTCTTGATAAAGTAGGTTAACATTGCTTGAGTGACTTCAAAATCCGTAATCACACCATCCCTGAGAGGACGAATGGCCTGAATATTTTCCGGTGTTTTCCCTACCATTTCCTTTGCTTCCTTTCCTACCGCAAGAATCTTGTTGGTTTTTGTATCAACCGCTACAATTGAAGGTTCGTAAAGGACTATACCCTTACCCTCCACAAAAACCGCAGTATTTGCAGTTCCTAGGTCAATTCCAATATTGCTCGAAAAAGACCCTAGAAATTTCCCTAAAATCATGTTTAATCTCCCTTAAAAAACTATATTAAAACTTAAATGTCAAAGATAGAGGAAGAAGTTCTTACTGAAACACTGGAAAGGCTGCTTTCCCTGAATAAAGAAAAACACAGAGAACTGATATCAAGAGCCTATGAATTCGCAAGAGAAAGGCACGGAAATCAAAAAAGAAAAACAGGAGAACCTTATATAGTACACCCTCTCAATGTATCCCTAATCCTTTCGGAACTGGGAATGGATATAGAAACTGTAGTAGCGGGACTTCTCCACGATGTTCTTGAAGATACACAAACTTCTTACGATGAACTGAAAGAGATATTCGGAGAAAACGTAGCAAATCTCGTTGAGGGTGTAACCAAAATAGGAAAAATAAAGTATAAATCTGAACAAGCAGAGAACTATAGAAAATTAATACTCGCTACGGCAAAAGACCCAAGAGTTATAATTTTGAAGCTTGCAGACAGACTCGATAATATGAAAACCCTGTGGGTTTTTAGAGAAGAAAAGAAAAAAAGAATAGCCTTAGAAACTTTGGAAATTTTTGCTCCTTTAGCACATAGGTTAGGTGTATGGAAGATAAAGAATGAACTGGAAGATTTAGCCTTTAAATACCTTTATCCTGAAGAATATGAAAAGGTGAAAAACTTCGTTCAACAATCCAAAAAGGAACTGGAAAATTACTTAAAGAAATATGTAATACCAAAGGTAAAAGAAGCTCTCGAAAACTACGGTATATCCGCACAAATCCGGTATCGTTCAAAGCACTATTACAGTATATGGGAAAAAACAAAGAGAAAGGGAATAAGACTTGAAGATGTACACGATATCTTAGGTGTTCGAATAATAGTTGATACGGTGCCCGAGTGTTATACCGTTTTAGGAATAATCCACAGTCTATTTAAACCTATACCCGGAAAGTTCAAGGATTACATATCCCTTCCCAAACCGAATCTCTATCAATCGCTTCACACTACGGTAATAGCGGACAAAGGCAAACCGGTTGAATTTCAGATAAGGACTTGGGAAATGCATGAAAGGGCTGAAAAAGGTATAGCTTCCCACTGGGCTTACAAGGAAGGTATAAAACCCGATGATAGCCAGATATACTCTTGGCTAAGGGAATTGGTTGAAAGTATTCAGGGAAGTGTAAATTCATCGGAACTTCTTGAGAATTTAAGGAACAACCTTTTCTTTGAGGAAATCTTTGTATTTACTCCTAAAGGAGACCTTGTAGTTCTTCCCAAAGGTTCAACTCCGGTAGATTTTGCATACAAAATCCACACGGATATAGGAAACCACTGCATGGGTGCTAAGGTAAACGGGAGGATTGTTCCGCTGAATTACAAACTTCAAAATGGAGATATGGTGGAAATAATTACCCATCCCAATAAAACACCCAGCTATGAGTGGCTAAGTTTTGTTAAAACATCGAAGGCAAAGAGTAAGATAAAACAGTTTCTAAAACAACAGGAGAAAGAAAGATATCTAAATGAAGGCAAAAGGATTTTAGAAAGAATCAGGGCCAAACTAAATCTCTCATACGAAGAAATTCTTGAAAAAATTAGGGAAAAAATAAGGTTTGACAAGGAAGAAGAACTCCTTTTGGTTTTAGGAAAGAGAAAAATTTCGGCGTCTAACCTTTTAAAGCTCTTACTTCCCAAGGAAAAAGATGCAGAAATTCATGAGGAGAAAAACGAGGTTTTTGTATACTTGGATGACCTTTCAAATATTAAGTACGAGATTGCAGAATGTTGCAAACCCGTACCGGGCGATGAGGTTTTCGGAGTTATCACCAGAGTGAAGGGACTGGTTCTTCACGAAGCTCACTGTCCTAATTTGAAGAATGTGCTTAGAACTAACCCTGAAAAAGTAAAAAGGATAAAGTGGCAAGGAAGAGGAAAGTTTAAAACAGATATAAGAATAATAGCAAAAGATAGAATAGGACTCTTGTCGGACATAGCACAAGTAATATCCCAGACTAATTCAAACATATACCTCTCTCAGACAAAGACAAAAGATACGTACGCAATTATGGATTTTACTATTGATGTTAAAGATAAAAAACACCTAAAGGAAATATGTGAAAAAATAAAGCAGGTGGAGAGTGTAGAAGAATGCAAACGTCTTTATAGGTAATTACTTCTTAAAAACTTTTACAAGTCTTTCATTTTCTCCGATAATTTCTATTTCAATCACGTAATTACAGTTATTGTTCTTTTCTTCCCATTCAACGGCGATAATACCTTCTCCGATAAGTTCCGTATAATCGAAATCCTTCACCCTGTAGAGGTCTATGTGTATAAGTTTTCCTCTTTTTGTGGGATACTCGTTTACAAGTGTAAAAGTTGGACTCCTGACTTGGTAACCTTTCTCAATACCCATAGCTTTTGCTAAACCTTTTACAAAGGTTGTTTTCCCTGCACCTAGATTACCTTTTAAACAGATTACTTCTTTTCCAGTTAGCTCATTGGCAATTTCCTCAGCCAATTTGAACATATCTTCCTCACTCTTTAGTCTTAATTCCTTAATTAACATCATTTTTTTATAATCTTAAACATGAAAGCGTGGGGGAAGATACTTCAAGCGTTATGCGAGGAAGCTAAGGAAAAGGGAGTAAGTCTTTACATCCTAGAAGCTGATAAGGAAATGAACTACTACGGTGCTCAGCTAAGTGATTTCTGTAAGAATAACCTATATAACGAAGAGGATGTAAAAGTTTTAAAGGCTATCAAAGAGAATCTAAGTGAGAAGTTGGAAGGAAATGGCTACGTTGTTCTTATCAGTCCCTTAAATCTTTGGGCTGATATATACGAGTATGATAGACCTAAATTCAAAAATCCTGGAAACTCGGAAAAGCCTTTCGATATTAACCTGGATAGGTTCAGAATAGGATTTTTTGATGAAAAACAAAAAGCTGTTGACTTTATGCTGAACCTTGCAAAAAGATTAAGAGAAAAGTTTAAACTTCATCTCCACGTTTTTTATACTTAGCTCTTCTCCTTTCTTTGTAAACTTCTTGTCTGCATTCTCTTATAATCTTCTTGTATTTGTAATATACTGACGGTATTTGTATCGGCAGGTTGTAATATTTCTCCAAAAGGAGCATTATGTCCTCAGTAGTCATATATTTGTGATTTCTTATTAAGCTTTTAATATACTTGATAATTCTGGTTTCTTTCATACTACAATAAATCTTAAATGAACAGGTACAAGGAAATCCTTTTGGAATGTCAGAAACTTTTAGATCAAGGAGATTTTGATAACCTCGTTAAAAAGATTGAAGAACTTGCAAAAACTCAGCCTCAAGGATTAACTAAAGAAGAAGCAGAGGAAGCTCTAAGGATATTAGATTTTTTGATTTCCCAAGTAGAGAAAAAACAACAAGAGCTCTTTAACAAAATGGTGAATTACCAGAAGTTTAAAAATTACCTGAGGTAATAAAAATGTACTTCTACGATGTTAATAATCACGAAAAATTATGGATTCACCTGCACGGTTTGGCAACCAATGTCCTAGGAAGAAAAATAGCATTTCTAAGAAAGTACTTTATAGAAAACTCGCTTTACTCTTTCTTTGCTATGGATATGGATTATGAAAAGCATACAACTACCAATACCCTTGACATTTTAGAAATTTTGATAAAAGGATTTTCTTCAAAATATAAGGAAATCGTTCTATGTGGGAGTTCCCATGGAGCATATATAGCCTTAAACTACATCCGCAGGAAACCCTTACTAAACGTGAAAAAAATAATTCTTTTGGCACCTTCCTATAACACCCTTGACTTAATGATTAAAGAATTTGGTAGAGAGAAGCTTAAAAAATGGCTTGAAGGAAAGGAGGAACTTACCATAATTGAAGAAGGAAGAGAAGTAACCTTTATAAAAGATTGGGCTACGGATATTCTAAAGGGAGACTACGAAATAATAAAAGAAGGAAAAGTATACTTTCCAGAGGAACCACCTGTAGAAATTGTGATAATGCATGGCACAAAAGACGAAATAGTACCAATAGAGCTTTCCGAATTTTTCACGAAGAACGTAAAGGTAAAAAGATTTCTTAAGGTAGACGATGATCACCAGTTAAATGAGGGCTTGGAAAGGAATATAAATAAAATTTTATTTTAATATACGCTGAGTGAGAAATAAAGGTAGAACAAAGGAAGCAACTCCCAAAGCAGAGAGGTAAACAAGCAAACAAATGAATTTTGAAAACAGTCCCTC
>DQVZ01000173.1 GCA_015661465.1 Aquifex aeolicus | reverse complement strand
TTTTTCCCTTACCATCCACTTCTTGTATAAAATTTTTTCTATATCACGGGGCGTAGCGCAGGTGGTAGCGCGCTGGCTTCGGGAGCCAGAGGTCGCCGGTTCGAGTCCGGTCGCCCCGATATTTGTTGTTTAACATAATACGGTGAAAGAGTTTAGGTGTTTGATTGCCGAGGACCTCCCCTTATTAGTTCTTCTAGTTTTACCTTTTTCTGCTGACCTGTTTCCATATCTTTTATAGTTATTTCATTGTTCTTTACTTCATCTTCCCCGATTATTACCGCATACTTTACCCCGAGTTTATTTGCAAACTCAAGCTGTTTTTTAAGTCCTCCCCTTCTATAGGAGTATTCCACTGTTTTGCCCTGTTTTCTTAGCAAACTAGCTACTCGCAAAGCGTACTCATGGACATTTCCAAAAGGAATCAAGAAGTATATATCTTCTTTTTCTTCCAAGTCAGGAATTAAAAGCATTAACCTTTCTACTCCAAGGGCAAATCCGAGAGCAGGAGTAGAAGGTCCTCCCAGTTCTTCCACTAAATAATCGTAGCGTCCACCGGCTATCAGTGTAAGCCCAAGCGTATCAGATACAGCTTCAAATACCGTCCTTGTGTAATAATCAAGGCCTCTGACAAGGTTGGGATTTTCCCTAAAGGGTATTTCCAAAGCGTTAAGATATCTCTTGAGATTTTCATAATGTACTTTACACTCATTACACAAATAATCTACAATTTTAGGAGCTTCCACCACAGCCTCTTTACAGGTTTCAACCTTGCAATCGAGAACTCTTAGAGGGTTCCTATCCATTCTGTTGATACAGTCTTCACAGAGCTGTTCCTTGACACCACCGAGATATTTAAGAAGGGTTTTTCTGTAAACTTCCCTATCCCTTTTGCACCCTAAAGAATTTATTTCTATGGTTACATCCTTTATACCGAGAGATTCCAATATATCGTAGGTTATCTTTATTATTTCTGCATCTGCAAAAGGTTCCGCTAGTCCAAATATTTCAGCTCCTATTTGGTGGAACTGCCTGTACCTTCCCGCTTGAGGTCTTTCATACCTGAACATGGGACCTTCATAGAACAGTTTTACATAAGGCTTTAAAGCATAAAGTTTATGTTCAATATAAGCTCTTACCGCACTTGCAGTTCCTTCGGGTCTGAGAGAGAGTTTTCTTCCCTTTTTATCCTCAAATACAAACATCTCCTTCTGAACTATATCCGTTGTTTCTCCTACACTCCTATGGAAAAGTTCCATGTATTCAACAATCGGAAGAATTATTTCTTCGAAATTATAAAGTTTCAAAATTCTTCTCACAGTATCAGATACTTTTCTGAATTTTTCCCCATCTTTTCCGAAAATATCGTGAAAACCTCTTACACTTTGTATTTTCATAGTAAATTAATATTACAAAGAGTTTTATATTTATGCAGAAGGGATTAATAGCGAAGCTCTTAGTAATATGGATAGTGGTTCTAATTCTGGTTTTAAGTTCTACTATATTTTTTATAAGACAATCCATTCTCGAAGCTGCAAAAGATAAAACCATAACTATTGCGGAAGTAGTGGAAGATGCTCTTACTACGCTTATGGTTACCAATTCAATAAATAAAAGACATATATTCCTTGACCAGATAAGAGTTATGGAAAATGTTGAGGATATAAGAGTAATAAGGGCAGAAGCGGTAATAAGGCAATACGGCAAAGGTATATATTCGGAAGAACCCTTATATCCTATAGAAAAAGAAGTATTGACATCGGGAGTTCCAAAAGAGGAATTAATAGAATCTTTAAGAAAGGTTACTTATAGAGTGGTTATACCCTACAAAGCTGAACCAGTCACGGCCGTTAACTGTATGAAGTGTCATAATGTAAAGCCCGGAGAGGTTCTCGGAGCTATCTCAATTACAATGGATTTAACCCGTTATAGGAATTTTGGACTTCTTATAGCAAGCGGTCTCGGATTAATTATTTCCGCACTTGGGTCTCTGGCACTGTGGTTTGTTATAAGGAATCTCAAAAATGTAAATAATTTCCTAAATGAAATAGAAAAGGTGTTCTCCAGTTTTGAAAAGGGAAAATTTTCCTCTAAGATGAACCTCACCAACTTAAAGGAAGAATTTTACGAGCTTGGAGAAAAGGTTAACAAAGTTATAGAGTCGCTGGATAATACTTTGAAGAGGGTAAGGGAAAAGGTCTATGAACTCATCGGATACAGTCTAATGGAGACAGAAAATGAAATAAGAGATACGGAGAAAATAATAGACGAACTTGTGAGAATCTCCCAGTTCAAAAAAACCATAGAACTAGATTCCGACAAAGAGGAAGTTTACCGTAGAATAGAGAGCGTTTTAGCGGATTACATGAGTCTGGATAAGTTCTCGATTTATGAAGTTAAAGACGACAACACTATAGAAAAAGTTTCGGTTCAAGGTAAGAATCTATGGTGTTCCGAAGTAATTTTTGAGAATGCGGATGAATGCAGGGCTAAAAGAACAGGACAAGATGTAGATTCCGAAGAATTTAGGTGTATATGTCCTAACTTTGCTATGTGCGATGAGGAAATTGAGAACTATTGTTATTACTGCATACCTATAAACATCGGTGGGAAAGTAGGAAATGTAGTACAGATTGTTTACGAAAGAGAGATGCGTCAATTTGTCAAACTACTTATTCCCTATATAAAAGGATACTTAAGCGAAGCTTCACCGGTACTTGAATCAAAAAGACTTATGGAACAACTTAAAAAACAATCCTACATAGATAGGCTTACAGGAGCATTTAACAGGAGATTCCTCGAGGATATAGTTGATAAGCTGGTAGCTCAAGCCCATAGGAGAAATGCAAATATAGGTATATTGATGATAGATGTAGACTTTTTCAAACAGGTTAACGATACCTATGGACACGATGCAGGTGATACAGTTTTAAAACAAATATCTGATACCATAAAGAAGACAATAAGGAAGTCCGATTACCTCATCAGGTACGGCGGTGAAGAGTTTATGGTTATTCTGCCGGATGTAAAAGATGGTTATTCCGAACATGTAGCGGAAAAGATAAGACAAAAGATAGAGGAAACTCCCATAACCCTACCGACCGGTATAGCTATCAAAAAAACCGTTAGCATAGGAGTGTCTGAATTTCCTAAGGATTGCAGAGGAAAGTTCTGGCAGTGTGTTAAATTCGCGGATGTTGCACTATACAGGGCAAAAGAGGAAGGTAGAAACAAAGTTGTAAGATTTAAACCAGAGATGTGGGATAAAGAGGAGTATTAAAATAACTTTTCCGATGATTTCTCTCCAAAGAGTCCAAAGATTACTGGAGAAATTAAAAAGCTTAAAAATATTGGTTGTTGGAGATGTGATATTGGACAGTTATCTAAAAGGGAAAGTAGAAAGGATTTCTCCTGAAGCCCCCGTTCCTATACTGGAAGTGGAAGAAGAAGAGTTTAGGTTGGGTGGTGCGGGTAATGTTGCCAAGAACTTGAGTTCCCTCGGCGTAGAAACATTCATTTGCGGTGTAATCGGTAAAGATGCAGCGGGAGAAAAAGTAAAACAACTCCTTGAAGAAAGTAGAATAAAAGCTTTCTTAGTAGAAGACGAAAGACCTACAACTAAAAAAACAAGAATTGTTTCCAG
>DQVZ01000159.1 GCA_015661465.1 Aquifex aeolicus | reverse complement strand
TTTTCTTTTTCAAAAATATTTCCCATTTCTCTTGTTAAAGAGAAAGAGAAGACTTGCAATTACTAAGGCTACTAAGATGAGTATCAAGCTAGCTTTATGAGCACTTTTGTAATCCAACGCTTGAACACTATCGTAGATAAATATGGATAGTGTTTGAGTCTCGCCGGGAATGTTTCCTCCGACCATCAAAATTACACCGAATTCTCCGAGGGTATGAGCAAAGACCATTATAGCCGAAGAGATTACTCCGTTAAGGGAAAGAGGAACAATAACTTTAAAGTAGGTTTCAAGACGCGAATACCCAAAGATATAGGCTGTTTCTATAAATTCCTTTCTTACCTTCTCCATGGCAGAAAGTGTGGGAAGTATCGCAAGAGGGAGTGAGTAAATTACAGAGGCTATAAGTATTCCTTCAAAGGTAAACAGAGGGGATTTACCCAGAAACTCCTTTATCAGCTTTCCCACTGAACTTTCGGGTGAAAAAAGTAATATTAGGTAAAAACCGAGAACCGTAGGAGGAATTACTAAAGGAATCGTGATAAGTCCTACAATAAAAGACCTTCCCTTAAATTCCTTAAACGCAAGCAAAGGACATATTAAAAGGGATATGAAAGTAAGTAAAAGGGTAGTAAAAATAGCAAGTTTTAAACTTATTAAAAATGCCTCTTTCATTAAACCTTCACAGTAGGTTCATAGTACTTAGAAGCCGCACTTCTTATGTCAAGTATAGCTTCCACTAAATACTCCAAATCCTTTAAAGGTATTTGGGTAGCGGCATCTGAGAGAGCCTCCTCAGGTTTAGGGTGGGTTTCCATAAATATACCATCACATCCTACGGCAACTGCAGCTCTCAAGAGGGGAAAAATGAATTCCCTCATACCGCCCGATTTGTCTCCTAAACCACCCGGAAGTTGAACACTATGGGTTGCGTCGTATATCACTTTTGCATATTGCTTCATTATCGGTAGGCTTCTGAAATCCACAACTAAGTTGTTGTATCCGAAAGTTGTCCCTCGTTCGGTAAGAAAGATATCCTGTGCACCTCCGAATTTTAATTTTTCAACTATATTCTTTGTATCCCAGGGAGCGAGAAATTGTCCCTTTTTTACATTTACGGGCTTTCCCGTTTTTGCGGCGGCAAGAAGTAAATCCGTTTGTCTGCACAAGAAGGCGGGAATCTGGATTATATCAACCACTTCACTTACAGGTTCGGCCTGCCAGCTTTCATGTATGTCGGTAGTTACTTTGAGTCCAAACTCTTCTTTTACTTTCATTAAAGCTTTCAGTCCATATTCCAACCCATACCCCCTAAAAGAGTGAATAGATGAGCGATTCGCTTTATCAAAGGATGATTTAAAAATGAATTCTACATCCTTAAATTTATCCTGTAACTTCCTTAGCTCCTCCCCTACTTTGAGTACCAAATCTACACTTTCTATAGCGCACGGACCGGCAATAATTAAGAATTTCTCCATAGTATTCTTGTAATATAATACAGAGGGGTATAAGGATGAAAAAGATTACTATTGTTCTTCCTCTGCTTTTGATAGCGTGTGCACCCGTTTCGGAAACCCAAAAGTTTGAGCAAAGGTTGAGTGAACTCGAAATAAAAGTTGCAAAGTTGGAGGAAAAGCAGGAAGGAATAAACCTTAAATTGGAAGAGATAAATAAAAGGCTGGATTACATAACCGAGGATTTAGGGAAATTAAAGCTGGCGAGATATTCCGTTTCTAAAGAAGAGAAACCTGTCATAGAGGAAAAACCTATCTTTGAAGATGAAGTAAAGTTTGAGTATCAGCAGGCACTTGAGCTTTACAATATGAAAAGATTAAACGAAGCAAGAGATGCCTTTGTTCAATTTATAAAAAAATACCCGGCAACTAAGTACACCGATAATGCCTACTTCTGGTTGGGAAAAACTTACTACGAATTGGGAAACATAGAAAGAGCAAAGCAGATATTCAACGTCCTTATAAATAAATGCCAACGTGGTGCACTACCAGACTGTAATAAACTACCCGATACTTACTTTATGCTTGTAAAAATAGCTGTAGATGGAGGAAATATTACAGAAGCAAACTCCTATCTTACCGTCCTTGAGGAAAAATTTCCAAATTCACAGGCTACATCTAAGGCAAAGGAGTTATTATATAAAGCGCCATGACGCTCAAGATTCCTGAACATGTTGCCATAATTATGGATGGCAACGGAAGGTGGGCAAAAAGTCGCGGACTTCCTCGTATCGCAGGCCATTATAAAGGTGCTGAAGTGGCAGAAGACATTGTTGAATATGCAATAGAAATCGGAATTAAGCATATGACTCTTTTTGCATTTTCAACTGAGAATTGGAAACGTCCTAAAGAGGAAGTTAACGCTCTGTTTGAACTATTAAGACAGTATTTAATCTCTAAAAAGCAGAAACTTTATAAACTCGGGATAAGGGTAAGATTTATAGGAAGAAAAGATAGGATAAATAAGAATTTATTAAGTTTAATGAAGGAAATAGAAGAGGAATCTAAAGAAAATAAAAATTTAGTTCTAAACATCGCAATAGATTATGGTGGAAGGGATGATATAGTAAGAGCTATTAATAAGATTATAAAAGAACAACCCAATAGGATAGATGAAGAAACTTTTTCCCAGTACTTGGATTTATCCTGTTCCCCAGACCCAGATTTACTCATAAGGACTGCAGGAGAAAAGAGGATTTCAAACTTTTTATTGTGGAATTTAGCCTATACCGAGCTATACTTTACCGATACACTATGGCCTGACTTTTCACGAGAAGATTTCCTTAAAGCTTTGGAAGACTTCTCCCGGAGAAAAAGAAAGTTCGGAAGAGTTTTAGATGAGTAGAGAAACTTACGCCATATTAATAGGAATCTTTGTTATCTTAATAATTCTTTCTCCTTTTCCCGTATTCTTTTTGGCGGTAATGTTCCTCAGTTATGTTATCTCCCGGGAAGTTG
The DNA here is from genome assembly GCA_015661465.1 of Aquifex aeolicus. Taxonomy (GTDB): domain Bacteria; phylum Aquificota; class Aquificia; order Aquificales; family Aquificaceae; genus Aquifex; species Aquifex aeolicus_B. The sequence goes on along the minus strand of DQVZ01000159.1, from coordinate 2,433 downwards.
GAAAGTCTATAGGTGTAGATATTTCCCTATTTTCTCCTTTAGTTTTACTTTCCCAGTATTTTACACCACAACTTACGCCGATTCTTATAGGAACAATTTCGTTAGTTTACGGGTACAAATCTTGGTCTCTGGAAAAGTTCTTCAAAGCCCTTTTCTTGCTCTTTTATCCTGCGATTTTCCTGAGCTATTTAATTAATATCAGGGAGTATGGGATATACATAACCTCGGTCTTTATATTTGGCCTGTGGATAAACGATGTTTCCGCTTATTATGTAGGTAAGCGTTTTGGAAAAACATCTCTTTTTCCTAAAATTTCTCCCAAAAAGACAGTAGAAGGCTTTTTAGGGGGTATAGTCCTAGGTAGTATCTTTTATCTTTTATTCCTACCTTTATCCCTGTGGAAATCTTTGCTTTTTTCAATCTTCATACTCACTTCAGGAGTGGTAGGAGACTACTTCAAGTCCTTTATAAAAAGACATATAGGAATAAAGGATTTTTCCAATATTTTTGGAGAGCACGGAGGGTTTACGGATAGATTTGATGCAGTTGTCTTTGCCTCACCCGTATTTTATTTTTTAATATGTGCTTGGAAATTTAATTGTTAATTGGACAAATATGAAAGTTTTCAGCAAATCCTTTAATAATGGTGATGTAATCCCGACATCAATCTTTGTAAGGGAAATCTCGGGTAATTGTTCAAGAGTTTTCCTTCAGGAGTAAAAACTAAAGTCGCTGGAAGAAAAATTAGCTTTTCTATTTCAGTTAAATTTCCCTTAGGGTCAGCTAGTATAGGGAATCTGGGTTCTATTTTTACCTTCTGTAAAAACTCTTTTATTCCCTCGGAAGTCATAAATACCGCAACGGATACCACAAGATAATCTTTAGTAAGTTTCTCATAGTTGGAATTTAAAACTTTCAAATCTTCAGTGTGACCTATACAGGTTCCGGACCACACATAAAGAAGGAGCTTATTACCTTGAGAACCAATCTTTACAGCTCTTCCCGATAGATCAAAAAAAGTCAAATCGTAGATTGTTTCCTCCTTACAGGAGAGAAGTATTAGGAAAATGAAAAAAAGTAGAGCTTTTATCATCTTTCATGCATGTGCATCTTCTGCATTTTTATTACAGGAACTTCAAGCTCCCTTTCTCCGCTTTTTTCAAAAACAAGTCTAACTTTCACTTTGTCGCCGACCTTAACTCTTTTTTTGAGACCGATAATCATTATGTGGTATCCGTGGTGCTTAAACTCAATCTTTGAGCGTGGGGGTATTTTTACATACCTTTGATGCACCATCTTAGCTACTCCGTTCTCTATAACTGTTTTGTGAATTTCTACTCTCTTCGCAATATCAGTTTTCACTTCTATTAGCTTGTCAGCTTGGTCTCCTTCATTAAGAACAGTCATACCCATCATGGTAGTATTAGGACCGGGTGGAGGTTCCATTATCCAAGGATGTTTTACTACGATTTTAGGGGAGGCAAAACTCAAGGCTAAAAGAAACAGAAGTGTATTTAAAAGTTTTCTCATAATAGAATTCATTTTAAAGCAAGTTATAATAATTTTCTCCGTTTCAAAGGGGGTAGAGAGAATGGAACAACACAGTACAACAGGCGCACTCTTATTTCAAATCATCTTCCTCGTAGCTATATTTCTGATGTTCTATTTTCTAATCATTAGGCCTCAGAAGAAGGAAAGGGAAAGACACCGTAAGTTTCTCGAGAGCTTGAGGAAGGGCGACAGAGTTGTTACATCTTCAGGAATATGGGGAACTGTGGTGGATATCGGGGATAAAACTATAACTCTGAAGGTTGATGCCAACACCAAAATCACTTTCACCAAAGAAGCTATAATAGCTTATCAACCCGACTACAAGAAGAAGGAAGGAGAAAAGAAAAGTTAAGCTAAAAGATTGTAAAGGTTATAGGCTAATGTTCCTAATGCCCAAGCGGCCACGAAACTGTAGACCAGAAATAGGGTCGCCCTTTTGAATCCCATTTCCTTTATCAATACACCGTAAGTTCCTAGGCAGGAAGTGTATACAAGGATAAAAATCATAAAGGCAAGTGCGGAGGCACTGGAAAAGCTACCCTTTACTAACTTTCTCAGTTCTCCCTCCCCCTCTTCCTCCTCTACTTGCAACGTTTGGATTTTTAAAGAAAAGATGGAAGTAATGGCATCTTTGATAGCTACTCCGAAGGATATTATTTGATTTTTAAGTTCATCTATCGGTTTAAATTCTTCCTTTTCTTCTTGATTTTCCTCAGAGTCAGGTGTTGCGGTGTATATCACCCCCATAGCACCAAGGACAATCTCCCTTGCAAGAAATGCAGGGATTAAAGAAGTAGTAGCTCTCCAATCATCTATGCCCATAGGTTCGAAAATGGGTGTTATGGCTTTTCCCACCTGTGCTGCAACACTATCCTTCGGATT
>DQVZ01000053.1 GCA_015661465.1 Aquifex aeolicus | reverse complement strand
GTCATATGTGCAGAGGTGGCAGGTCCGGAAAATCCGTATATAGAGGAAAGTCCCCCTTACATAAAGGATGATGTTCGTATTTTTGTGTTCGATTTTATGAGGAAAAATGAACTGAGATTTCTGAGCCATAGGGAAAAGATGGAGCTAATAGAGAAATATAATTTGCCCCATGTTGAAGTTATAGGAAGATTTACATCAAGCGATGAAGATATAAAGAAGATAAAGGAAATACTCAAAAAGTATAACGAGGAAGGTAGAGAGGGAGTTGTCTTTAAAGAGGATAGTGAAAGAAATAAAAGGGTTAAATACATAACAAGCTATGCCAATTTAATGGATATAAAAGTAAATACAAAGAATATGCTTCAACTTCCCCCCGAGTATTACACTAATAGAACTCTTAGATTAGTATTGTTTATGCTAGAAGAAGGTCTGGAAAGAACTCAGCACCTTTATGAAGAACTGGGAAAAGCCTTCATAGATGGTCTTTTCCAAGCGATAGAGCGATTCCAAAAGGAACACAAAGTTTACAGAACATTCTCATGTAAGTTCAGAAAAAAGGAAAATGCTATTGCTCTTCTTGAACTGTTATCTAAAACATCCAAACATATACAAGTAAAAGAAAGGAGATTGGAGAAAGAAGGGGATTATTGGAGATTGGAATTTGACAAAATATACCTGAATATGACGGGCTTACTGGGACATCTTCTTAGCGGTGGAATTGTCTACGATTGAAGTCTTACAGGATTACAAAGCTTTATCAAGAAAAAGTTTTAAATCTCAGCCTCATGTAATTAATTAATTGCTCTCTTAAGATAAACCAATTTCTCTCTCTATTTCCTTAATCCTCCTTTTATACTCTTCATATGAAATTTTCCCGTTTATAAGAAGAATAGGAAGCTTATTTATTTCCATCTCAAGATTTTTCAGCTTTTTTAAATCTTTTCTTTCTACAAATACCGAATAAAGTTCAAAAAAGTTGACTTCAAAGGGATTGAATAGCTTTCGAAGATTTGAGAAATTCCTACTTTCAAGAGTTTCTTTTACCTGCTCCATAAATTTAAGTGCATCATAGATATTTTGGGTTTTTCTTTTTGCTTTTATTAACGCCTCTGATTTCCCCTCTTCCCTACAAAGGAGGGTATACTCGTCTCCTTTGGTGTAAACTTCAAGAAGAATAAGGTAGCCATTTATATTTATCTTTTCTTGGAAGAGTTTTTCCCCGGTGTATGGAAGTTCTGCCTTTTTTCTCTCTAAGTATTCTCTGAAAGAGATTCCACCAAAGACAGCTATTATTTCCCTACCGTATTCGTTAGCTAAATTACCTATATTTAAAACTAGGAATTTTAAGAGTTCCCTTGATAAATCTTGATACCTTACCTTTATACCTAAAATGATATCCATAAATCCCTTTTCAAACTCGGTAAAAAAGGAAGCCATTTTAATATTTGCGTTTTCTGCTAAAAGGAATTTCATTAAATCTTTAGTAGGTTTTACGTTTAAGGCAACGGGTGAATTAATATCTATATATATTTCATCTTCTTCAAAGACCCTTACATTTATTGTGGTAAAACCCCAAGGTATCAGGAAATTATTATCTTCTCTATAGACTCTTATCCTTCCAAATATATCTCCGAGGTAAATTTCTATTACAGAACAAATCCTTTCTACCTTTTCTTTCATCGGTATTGAGATATTCTATCAACTTTATGAGAATATTAGTATGTGGGATTTAGACCCTAAAATGCTGGAAAACTGGGATAAAGAATATTTTTGGCATCCTTTTACTCAAATGAAAGTTTATAGAGAAGAAGAAAATTTAATATTTGAAAGAGGAGAAGGTGTATACCTCTGGGATATTTACGGCAAAAAATATATAGATGCTATATCATCACTGTGGTGTAATGTTCACGGTCATAATCATCCTAAACTCAACAACGCACTAATGAAACAGCTCTGCAAAGTAGCTCATACGACTACACTGGGAAGTTCGAATGTTCCCGCCATCCTTTTGGCTAAAAAGCTCGTTGAAGTGGCTCCAGATGGATTGACAAAGGTTTTCTACTCTGAGGATGGAGCTGAAGCTGTAGAGATAGCAATCAAGATGGCTTATCACTATTGGAGGAATAAGGGAATTGAGGAAAAAAACGTTTTTATAACTTTATCCGAAGCTTATCACGGTGATACCGTAGGAGCTGTAAGTGTAGGCGGTATAGAGCTATTCCACGGTACCTACAGAGATTTACTCTTTAGAACTATAAAGCTCCCTTCTCCTTACCTTTACTGTAAGGAAGTATATGGAAATCTTTCTTCTGAATGCACAGCTGACCTTCTTATGAAGCTGGAAGAGATTCTGAAATCTAGAGACGATATCGTTGCTATCATTCTTGAGTCTGGAATACAGGCAGCTGCCGGGATGTTACCTTTCCCGAAGGGTTTTTTAAAGGGAGTAAGAGAACTTACGAAAAAATACGGG
>DQVZ01000171.1 GCA_015661465.1 Aquifex aeolicus | reverse complement strand
TATCTCAACTATCCTATAGCTCTTGAAGGTGCTTTAAAACTCAAGGAAATTTCCTATATACATGCAGAGGGTTATCCCGCAGGAGAGATGAAACACGGACCAATAGCACTTATAGATGAAAACATGCCCGCTGTACTAGTTGCTCCACAGGATAGGGTCTACGAAAAAATGCTTTCCAATTTGGAGGAAATTCTGGCAAGGAAGGGAACAATAGTTTCCATAGGGTTTAAGGGGGATAAGGTTTTAAAAGAAAAATCAACAGACTTTATAGAAGTTCCTAAAGCGGATGAACCCATAACTCCCTTTATTACAGTAGTTCCCTTGCAGTTATTCGCTTACTTCATAGCGAGTAAGTTAGGATTGGATGTAGACCAGCCAAGAAACTTGGCGAAAACGGTTACCGTTGAGTAGTTAATCCTCTTCGACAAAGGTGGCTAGAACTGTTTCTATTATTCCAAGCACTATGGAGATAATGTTCGCCGCAAGAGCCCCGATTGCTAGACCTACCGCTTCGTTTTTATCTCCCAAGAAATAAAGAAAACCCGCGGGTATAAGGTGCAGGTCTGCCACCAAGCTGGAAGCCATTAGTTCGTTGGATAATATTCTTCCTTCTCCCATCTTTAAAATAGTTGCAAACAGGTTCATGGATATAGTGATTACCAGCTCGTAGGGATTAGGGCTAACAATAAAGCTAATGTTTGTGGTAAGTGCCATAAGTATGAAAAAGTGAGTTAGGATTTTTCTTAATCTCATGCTTTGACCTCCAGTTGCTTGAGAAGGAATTTTTCGGCTTTTCTCAGGTTTTTGGGGCTTCCGAAGAGTATAAGTGTATCTTCTGCTTCTATTTCCGTATCTCCGGTTATCGTTACGTTTAGTTCTCCGTCAGGTTTTCGTATGGCAATTACGGTAACACTTAAACTTCTTCTCAAATCTATATCCTTTAATTTTTTACCCACCAGAGGGGAATCCTCAGGAATAGGTACTTCGCGAATGTCTATATCTGTTTCTTCACCGAAGGCTATTCTATCAAATAAATCGGATATGTAAGCAGAGCTGGTATGGAATATATAAGCTGCTAGTCGGGTTGCAAGGAGTCTGTGGGGAACTAAGGCTTTGTTAGCTCCCAAATCTTCCAGTTTTTGCGCTGTCTCAGTGGTGGAAGCAAAGGAGAATATAAAAAAGTCCTCTTTATTGGGTCTCATTAATCTTGCCGTAACTATTACGGCGATATTTCTCGCATCGTCTCCGAGGTTGACTACCATTCCCTTCGCTTTATATATTCCCGCTGCATCCAGAACTGTGCGTTTGTAGGTTTCCTCGAGTATATAGTATCGTATCCCAAGTTCTTTTATTTGTTTTTCTAAATCTTTCCTATTATCAATGACGACAAAGTTAATTTTTCTCTTCCTAAGAAGGTTTATCAGCTCAATGGATGTTCTATTAAAACCAACGATTATGTAATGTCCTCTAAGTTTTTCTATATCCTTCAACATTTTCCAAGCTATAAAAGCACCCACAAAATTTTCCTGAAAAAATATTCTAATTAAAACCGTTACGGAGGTCGTAAATACTCCTATCCCTCCGAGAGCTAAAAAGGTTGTGAACACTCTACCTATTAAGGTATCGCTTCCTTTTACAACTTCTCCGTATCCTATGGTTCCCACGGTTATTACGGTCATATAAAGGGAATTAATAAAATCTCCATCCGAAAGAATCATGTAGCCGAGAGTCCCTATCGTCATAACACTGTGTAGCATAAGTAAAGGTAAGCGAAAGAGAGAGAGGATTTTAAAAAGCCTTTCTTCATAAACATCTATAAGTTTTTCTCTTTTTTTCAGTCTCAGTCTTTTTCTTTTAAACTTAACCTTTGCCAACTTCTATACCCATACGGGATAAAGCATCATTACAACGTTTACAGATTTCTCCGAGAAACTCCTCTTTTGGATAATAAATCCAGCATCTCGGACATTTTTCCCCTTCTGCTTTTGAAACTCCTACCTTTACTGGAATTTCTTCACCTTCCAGTCTTACTTTACCACCGTCTCCCATTTCAAATTGGCTTACCGAGAGGAAAAAGTTCATATAGTCTTTATACTTTTCAAGCAAGTTTTTTATATCTCCTTCTGCCTTTACAAACACTTTAGCCTCATAAGGGTGTTTTATCATTCCCTTATCTTTTCTGGCTATTTCTATAGCTCGGAGAGCTTCATCTCTTACCTTCATAAGGGTTTCGTAATCTTTGAGAACTTCCTCGTCTATATACTCCCCGCTGGGTTTGGGAATTTCGTATAAGAAAACACTTTCAGGAAGGGATGGGTCTATTTTCCTTATGTGTTCCCATAACTCTTCCGCGGTAAAGCTCAAGTAAGGAGCTACCGAAG
>DQVZ01000269.1 GCA_015661465.1 Aquifex aeolicus | reverse complement strand
TTATCTTCATAGAAAAAAAGAGGTCTTCCTGATATATCTATGGCCGATAGTATGAGAGCTTCATCCATAGGAACGATTGAATACCCGTACCTCCTTATTCCCTTTTTGTCTCCTAGAGCTTTTAGAACCGCCTGTCCGAGAACAATACCGCAATCCTCTACGGTATGGTGATGGGATACTTGAATATCTCCTTCTGCATCCACCTCGAGGTCAAATCTCCCGTGTCTTGCGAAAGATTCAAGCATGTGTGTCAGGAAACCTACAGGGGTATTCACCCTATATATACCCGAACCGTCAAGGTTTAAATAAACCTTTATTTTCGTCTCCTTTGTCTGCCTATAAACTTCGGCTTCTCTCATAAGAAGATACTTTAACCTACCTTTTCCGTAGCAGTACTTTCTTTTATCAACCTGTGAATTTCTTTGAAGTTTATATCGCCTGCAAGTATGTAAACCTTTCCGCTACGTTCAAACCTTTTGGCAACGGTTATACAGAAATCATCCGTAGCCTTAGATAAATATATATCGGATATATATTCACCCTTTTCCATGGTTTCCTTGAAATAAGGTCTTTGGCTTCTGTCAGCACCCTTTTTCCCTTGGGCTACAAAGTAATTCACATTGGGATTAACGATGTTATTGGAAATCTGAAGCCCGCTTGAGCTGATTAGATAGAAAAGCTCAAAATAGGGGTATTTTTTAAACATATCGTAGAGAACAAACTCCCATATATCCTTTGGAGAATTTACCAATTCCTCTACGATTTCTAAAAAGTCTGAAAGTATCTTTTCCTTTATGTTTTTCAAAAGCTTCTTTTTCCTCGGGTCATAAAGAATTAATTTTGGTTGTATACTGTGTACCACAAAAATGTATCCAGATATTTTCTCTGCCCTTCCCCTTAACTCTTTTATTTTCTTATAAAGATTTTCTTGAGAATCCACATATTTTAGGTTTATAGAAATACCATATAGGGAAGCTTCAGGATAATCCGCAAATAAAACGGAATATTCCCTAAAGAACTCTCCAAACAAAGATTTTACCTTTTCTTTTTCCGGCGGTTCCTGAGAAAGCATCCATATTTCTTCCGTTTCCTCTATTTCCTCTATTTCCCCTGAGAAACTTTCTTGTATGTCTTCATAAAGTATCTTTATTAAACCTTTGGTTTTTTCATATCCGAATCTTTCTTTGAAACCTTTTAGGTTTTTTATACCGAAAATGTATAGATAAGCTTCCTTTCCCAAGAATTTCCTGATATGTTGAATAAGAGGAATAATATACTCCCTATACTTTGTAATATAGTGGAGCAGTACATCGTAAGTTAACACCCCTATGTATTTTCCTTTCTTGTCCGTAACTATTATGGGTTCTCTGATTATGGGTAGCAGTTCAATAATCCCTATAAGACCGTCCCTTTCTAAATTAAAATCCTTAATTTTTATAGTTAATCTACTAAGGTCACCCGCTATTAGGTCTTTTCTCATTACCTTTTCAACTTCTCTTCTAAAGACTACACCTATAGGTTTTCCCTCTTTTAATACGGTAAGATACTCGTATATACTCAATTCGGAAAAAATCTGCTTCAACTCGTTTACACTCAAATCATAAGATACGGTAGGTACGCTTATGCAAATCTCTCCGAGTTCAAAATACTTCTTCATAATCTATCCCTAAGTTTTTATAATGGTATACCTTGCCCTTGTAAACAACTATTAGTTCAATCTGAAAGTCCTCCCCCTTAAAGATTTCATATGAGGTTTTTAATACTTTTAGGAACTTCTTTTTCGTAAAATTTTCAACGGGAAAGAATTTGTTTCCACCTTTTACTTCAATTACTATCTTTTTCCCGTCGTATTCTGCAAGTATATCAATCTCTCCGTAGCGTGTATGTATATTTTTTCCAAGAATTTTGTACCCTTTACTTTTCAGATATTCCTCCGCGAGTCTTTCAAATTCTCTACCTTTCATAAAAGGTATAAGGTGCCCCAAAGGGCAAAGAAGATTAATAATAACCTAGTCTCTTCAAAAGATTTGTCCTATACTTCCAGAGCAATAATCCCATAACGATAAAGTATGCTATAACTAGAACACCCATAACGTTCCTTTTGACTTGTTCCTTAGGAGGGGGAACATTTACGGATTTCATATAGGCAACAATTTTAGCAACCTTTTCCTTTGCTTGCTCATCGTATTGAGGATTAAATATCTGAGGCATAGAGGTTCCAGGGAGTACCTTTTGGGGATTGAGTATAAATTGGTATAAGTATCCGTCTCCTCTTGCAAGGTATGTTGCCGAAAGGTCGGGAGGAACCTGACCTAATGCGGCTTTCAGATTTTGTAGGTCTTCATAGGCAAAAGCCTCATAAACATCTTTAGGAACAAAGAATCTATCTTTGTATAAAACTCCGTGCCTGTATATGGGCCTTCCTGCTGATTTCTCAATATTTTTCCACTTTGGGTTAGACTGAACACTCATCAGATAGATACCGTCATATCTCAAAGAATGACACGAGCTACAGGAAGCTATAAACAGCTCCCTTCCCTCTTCTGCTATTGTTTTTCCGCTTTCGGTCTTTTTCCACGGGTTTGCAATTATTCCCTTAACCTCTTCATCTACTTCGTAATGTTCAACGTGTTTAAAAGGGTTGTAAAACCATAGAATAAAGAAAAAGACAAGAGTAGACCCACCGAAAATTATTGTTTTTATTATGTCCCACGCGCTCATTGTTGCTTACCTCCCTTAGCTTTATACCAACCGTACTCAATGAACGAAATTATGGGCAGCGATAGGAAGAAACCGAATACTAAGAAGGAGAATATCAGACCGAGTTTAGCGTTCATCGGTGTTGGTTCCATTGTACCGAGAATTGTAAGAACCATTGAAGAAATCATGAATACTACAAAAGCTACAAAAAACAGAGGCCTTCTTCTTGCACTTTTTAGAGGGGACCAGTCGAGTAAGGGAAGTATTAATAGGAATATAAGTAATGCGTTAAACGCTACAAATCCCCAAAACTTGGACGGAATGGATCTAAAAACTTCGTAAAATCCAAGTAAATACCACTCAGGAGCGATATGGGGAGGAGTCTTTAAAGGATTAGCGGGTTCAAAGTTATCTGCAGGCAAGAAGTGTCCCATGTGGAAAAATACAAAGAAGAAGAATACAGCGAGGTACCACATTACGTAAGCACCTTCTTTGAGAGTTACGTAAGGATGGAAGGGTACAAACTTATCGGGATTCTTTTTCTTATCGTATTCTATACCCTCTGGATTTGAAATCCCGGCGGCTCTAACCAAATATAGATGTATTCCCACCAATGCCAAGAGTATTAGTGGATATATAAGCACATGGGAACCGAAGACCCTTCCAAGGGTAACGTCTGTAACTATGTATCCCCCTTTCATCCAAAGGACTATGGTTTCGGCTATGGCTTTAAAAATGTCCCTTAAGATGGGTGCATCGGCCAGAGAACCAGGGATTTCTGTAGTAACTATAAAGCCCCAATAAGAAAGTTGTCCCCAAGGGAGTAGATATCCGGAAAGAGCTGTAAGTATTAATACAAAGTATATTAGCCAACCTACTATCCAAACCAGTTCTCTCGGTCTCTTATAGGCGTTGTAGTATATGCCTGTAAACATATGCAAGTATACTATTGCCATAAAGAAATTCGCTCCCGCAGCATGTATATGTCTAAATAGCCATCCGAAGGGGATTTCTCCCATTATTGTGTAAGTTGCACTGTCAAAAGCATCGGCTATTGAGGGTTTATAGTAGAGTATTAACACCATTCCCGAAATTATCTGAATTGCAAAAGTTACAAGGGCTAATACACCGAATACATAGGGAAAAGTGAGGTTTTTCGGAACTTTGTACTCTACCATTTGGGTTCTGTAAATGTCCTTGACGTGAGCTCTTTCATCAATCCAGTCAATAACCTTTTCTATCAGGCCCATATATCCACCTCCTTATATAAGCTCTTTAATAAATCCTTCTACACCTACCACTAGCTTATTACCTTCGAGTTTCTGAGGAGGTATGAATAAGGGTCTTGGGGGAGGTCCGGCGATTACATCTCCGTAAGGTGTATAGTATCCACCGTGACAAGGACAATGGAAAGTAGGTTTTCCGTTAGAAGGTTTTTCTCCTTGGGGTTTCCAAAGAGGGATACATCCTAAGTGAGTACATACTCCAACCAAAGCAAATACTTCATTACCTTTCAAGATTTCGTAATTGCTAGTACCTTTACTGTTGAGAGCACCATCCTTAAGTGAATACCCTTCACCCGAGAAATCCTTGGGAAGCTTTACCACGAATAAAGTTTTTCCCTTCCACGATGTTACTCTAACCTGAAGGGGTTGAATTTTGGAAATGTCAACTTCCGTCTTTGCACCTAAAGCAGCTATTTCCGAAGGTTCTAACATAACCCTTACCAGGGAATATAGGGCTCCTAATCCTCCTACTGCACCTAAAGCACCTAAACCTATACTTATAAAGTCTCTTCTTGAGGCTTCCATAATAATCACCTCCCTGAGATATAACCACCGAAATCTATTTTACAACGTAAAAGTCCGAAATTTTATAAAGAATTTTTTATATAAAGATTTAAAGAATTCATAGTTTAAAAAATTCGTTAATGATAAATTTGTGTAAAGGGGGGATTGGATAAAATAAAAGTTTAATGAACTTGGAAATTGAGTTATTCGGTGTAAAGTTTAAAAATCCTGTATGGGTTGCAAGCGGGACATTTGGATACGGTGTTGAAGCTCAAGAAATTTACGATATATCGAGACTCGGAGCAGTAGTTACAAAGGGATTATCTCTAAAGCCTAGACTGGGAAACGACATACCTAGGATAGCTGAAACGCCCTGCGGAATGTTAAATTCAATAGGACTTCAAAATCCCGGGGTTGAAAAATTCTTAAAAGATATATACCCAAAGATAAAAAATGTGGATACAAAGTTTATAGCCAATGTTTTCGGAGAAAGCGAAGAGGAATATTTAGAAGTGTGTCTTGCTCTCGAGGATGCGGAAAAAATAGTTGCTTACGAACTGAACGTTTCCTGTCCTAACGTAAAAAAAGGAGGAATCATTTTCGGACATGACCCGTTAGTTCTGGGAAATCTGGTGGAAAGTATTAAAAAGAGGATAAAAAAACCACTTCTGGTTAAGCTTTCTCCGAATGTTACTGATATAACCGAATTTGCAAAGGTATGTATAGAAAGCGGAGCAGATGGACTGGTTTTAATAAACACACTTTTAGGAATGAAGATAAATATAAGGAAGAAAAAACCCGATTTAGCTACCAAAACCGGGGGACTTTCAGGACCAGCTATCCTTCCGATAGCTGTAAGAATGATTTATCAAGTTTACGAGAAGTTCGGGGGTGTGATACCCATTATAGGTGTAGGAGGAATTACAACTTGGGAAGATGCATTGGAGCATGTGATGGCTGGTGCCAGTGCAGTTCAAATAGGTACTGCTAACTTTTACGACCCCTTATCTCCTTTAAAGGTGATTGAAGGTTTAGAGAAATTTATGAAAGAGGAAAATATAAACGATTTCTCACAGCTCATCGGTATTGCTCATAAAAATGCTTAAATTTGTAGCCCACAATTATACTTATGAAGGTACTTAGTGAGGGTGAAATACAAGAAAGATTAAAAGATTTGGAAGGGTGGAACTACGAAGGAAACTTTATAGTAAAGGAAATAAACACTAAAAACTGGAAGACAACTATATTTCTCGTAAACGCGATTGCTGGTCTTGCGGAAGCAAGGTGGCATCACCCTGATATGGAAGTTAGCTTTAAAAAACTTAAAGTAAAGCTTACCACCCATGAAGCCGGAGGTATAACTGAGAAAGATATAAACCTTGCTAAGGAAATAGATGAATTGGTGAGGGAAATTCTAAAACACTGATTAAAATAGAGACTGTATGCCTACATTTCTTCTAATTTTGTGGGGAATACTCTGGCTCTCTTTCGCTTTTGAAGTAAAGCTTCACACCAATTACCCTTTGAAGAAGAATAATTTTTTAAAAGTAATTAATGAAAAGAATTACAAACAGATAATAGAAATTCTCAGAGATATACCCGAGTTTAAAAGGGTCGATTATAAACTTGAAGGAAATGTTCTGCACCTCTATATAGAAAGATACCCTATCATTAAAAAGATAGAGGTTAATGGAAACGTATACTTTAGGGATAGAGACATAAAGAACATTCTGGGTATAGAAGAGGGAATGCCGCTTATAAGGGGGGATAAGGAAAACTTCGAGGAAATATTATTACAAGCGTACAGAAGTATGGGTTTTCTCGGGGCAAAAGTCCAAGTGGATATAGATATAAACCAAAAGGGGGAAGCGTATATAAAGATAAATCTCGAGGAAAACAATCTTTATTTCTTAGGAAATGTGGAATTTTTGGGAAGAGAGAAGTTAAGTAAAAAGGAGCTTATAAAGGCTTCTGGTTTAGTTATAGGAGAAGTTTTTAACATATCACGAGTTGAAGATGCGGAAGAGAAGCTGGAGGAATACTATAGGAGAAAAGGCTTTTTTCAAAGTTTTGTATTTCTAAAAGAGGTAAAGCGTAAGACTTTGAAGAGAAGATTCATGGAAGCTCTTTTTCCGAAAACGGAAGATTTTTTGGACAAACTTTCCTTGGGGTTTAAGAATTTAATAGACCACCCATTGGCTACTCTAAAAGCAATCATAGGGGATGTAAAGGTGGGTATTCCCGTATACGAGGTTTTTGAGGGAGAAAAGTTTTATATAAAGTTTAAAGGAAATAGTTTTTTTTCGGAAAAAATTCTTTTTTCACTTTTTGACCTCAAAAGTGTAGGACTTGATATATTTACTCTTGAAAAATTGAAGGAGAAAATAGAAAAGCTCTATAAGGAAAAAGGATTTTTCGATGTAAGTATAGATTACTTTTTTCACAAAAATATAGTGAACTTTCAAATAAAAGAGGGTAGCAGATACAAAGCCGTATTAGTCTTAGAAGGTAAAAAATACACTTTTCCTTACGACAGAGAGAAAATACGCAATCTTGTAAACAAAAGACTAAAAGAATTGAAGTCCATAGGGTATATAAACGCTCGAGCGGAAATAATTGAGGATATAGATAAAAAGCGAAAAATTGTGAAAGTCTTTCCAAAATTCAAAAAGGATTTCAGATATATTATTGCGGAAATAAAAATCGATGATCCATTATTTAAAGAACTGCAGCAAAGGGTAAACTATAAGCTCCCTACAATTCTCAGTTATGAACTTCTTGATGAGCTTTACAGGGAGATATACAGAAAGTTGAGGGAAATGGGATACTTCGACTCTCAGGTTAACACAACTATAAAAATGGAAAAAGCTGGGGATTTTCTGGTTTTTGTATACACAATAAAAATTAAAAGAGGAAAAAGGTATAGCTACGGAGAAACTATAGTTTACGGGGCTAATAAGACGAAGATAAAAGAAATAAAATATATGCTGGTTAAAACAGAAAAATTTTTAAAAGATGCGGAAGAAGAAAGTGTATGGAATTTAATGGAAAGCGGTATATTCAGAAGTGTGAGACTCGATAACTATATAGATAGGAAGAATAAAAAGGTTCACAGACTTATATCGGTTCAGGAAAACAAAAGGGGTACTTTTGAATTATCTGTTGG
>DQVZ01000111.1 GCA_015661465.1 Aquifex aeolicus | reverse complement strand
TTGCCACGCTAAAAGGTCAAGTACTTCGGGGTCGCTTATTTCATCTATCTTGGTGTAGAGAGGGATGAATTCATCTACAATCCGTTTTAGCTTTTCGAACCTTTCCCTTATGATTTCCTCGGCAGCTTTATACTTTCTATCTTTAAGGAATACAGGGTTTGTTAGAGCCATGGCGGAGTTTCTACCTCCTCGGGCTTTTCTTCTATTAGCTCGGGGATATAAATCCTTTCTCCTCCTTCAAACTCAAGAATGTTTAGATTGGGATTTACTTCTAAAAGAATTCCTACCTTTTTAGCATCCCCTAGGAATCTGTAAGCTATTGTGTCCCACCTGTCTCCTGCTCTTGCTACATATTCCATCAAGATTTAAGAGTATTTGACAGAAATATTGAAACTTCTTAGGTCGGAAGTTTAGGGAAGGTTTTTAAGCCACTCTATTGTTTGTTTTATGAGTTTCGTTTGGGCAGCGAAAGGGTGTTTGACTGGGGCTATTTTTACTGAGCTCAATTCCAGGCCTTCTACCGCGTAAACGAGGGCGTCCACTCCATCGTCATGGGCTCCTTTCGGAAAGTTCAGAAGTTGTTCTATTAGTTCTTTTTGGTTTCTTTTGAACTTGATGAGGCCGTTTTCAACCAGAGGAGAGAGTTTAGAAGCTCTCAGCTCTTTTGAACCTCTTGGTTTAATTCCCTTTATAGGAAGATATATTCCTCTCTTAGAGGCTTCTTCGAGAATAAACTTTTTATAAACTTCCTGAAAGGCTACTTCTTCAAAAACTATCGTTTTAGGTTTCCATCTCCGGTAAACCTCGAAAAGTTGTTCCATAAACCTCTGAGGAGAGACCTTCTTCACGTAGGTTTCTAAAACGTAAATTATTCCTCTTCTATCTTTTCCTACCACCACAATTGCCGAGTAATCCCCGTGCTCTTTTCCGGTTGCTGGGTCTACCCCTGCGGCAACGGTTAAATCCTCAGGAAGCTCTTTATCCTCGTAATACTCTATCCATTCTTCTTTAAAAAGCCTGTCTTCATCAGACATGGGACGGTTAAGATATTCCTGAGCAAAGGCAATAGAGCCGAGTTGTTCTTTTTTCTTATTCAGTTTTTCAAGAGGCCAGCGTGCAGGCCATAGAGGCTCACCTTTCGGAGTTATTGCCTCAAATCTCATACCTATCCAATCTTTTAGTTTTCCTTCCTCTATTTCTCCGAGAAGCCTTGAAGGAAGATCTTCATTGTGAAGTATTGTATTGGTGATTATTACAAATGCATCCCGAGATAGAGGCAAAACCGCCCTTTTGAACTTTCTGTAGATTTTTTCTCTTAATGTAGGGCTGTATGCAGTCTCGTCTTTCATAACATCATCGAGGAGTATGAGTGTGGGTCTTGATGTACCTTTTCTCAATCCCCTAAAGGAGCTATCTATACCTTTTGCAATGATTATTGAGCCGTTTGAGAGTTTTATCTCATCGTTTTTCCACTTTTCTCCTTTTAATTCCCCGAAATCCTCATAAAGGTAAACTCCTTCTTCGATATCTCCCTTTATGTTTTCAAGGATGCTTTCTGCCATCTCCTTAGAGGAAGCTATTATTAGTTGAAGTTTTTCCTTTTTGAATACCGCATTCCAGAGAAGGTATGCTTCCGCAATGGTTGTTTTTCCATGTTCACGAGGCCAGCAGTTCACTATTCCTTCTAACTTCTTCGTTTCTTTGATGTATTTAAAGCTGTCCTCAGGTAAAAGATTCCTCAGTTCTTCAATCTGCTTTTTTGTTATTTTCCTTTTGTTGTATATCTCTATTAGCACTCTGTGAAATTTTGCGGGTTCATCTGAAAATTTATGCCTCAAATAGTAGAAGCAGAAAAACCAGAAGTCTTTTTGGGCTTTTTCAATACGCTTTTTCTTCTCAGGATCTGATTTTATTTCTACTTTTGAAAGGGCTTTCTCTATTGCTTTAGTTCTGTAATTCATTCTTTAGAACCTCAAGCACTTTGGCGAGGGTTTCTTCGTTGTCAATCACCTCTTTTAGTTTGTTGGTCATCTTCTTTATCCTCGTTTCCCAAAAGCTTATAAGCTGGGTCTTGTTTTTCTCTATTTCGCTCTGTGTTTTGGCTACTCTTGAGGTTGTGGCTACAAGGTCCAGAATTGCATCAAGTTTTTCCTTCGGGATTTCTCCCTTTTCTTTCCATTCAACTATTAGCTCTAAAAGTATTCCCTCTGAAAGTTTTGAAAGCGCCTGAGAAGAAGTCAGAAGATCGAGATCTTCTGCGGAAAGTATCCCAAGTTCCTGAAGTTTTATTAACGGTTCGTATCTTTTTACAAGCCTTCTTATGCTTTCCCTTGATACTTCGATAGGGTATTTGATTTTAAGCTCCCGCTCTATTTCTCTTAAGCTTTTCCCTTCCTCGTAGTAAGCCCTTAAAACTTCCCTTTTAGCTTCAGGGAATTTCTCGAGTTTATGCCTTCTTCCCATCCTCAAACCCCCGTATCTATGTCCGGGTCAAGCAATTCTTTGCTCATCAAAGCCTTTCCTTTCGGAGTAATCCTTAGTTTCTTTACTTTGTCTATGTGGGAAGGCAGTTCCACATCTTCGGCTTCTATGTATCCTTTGTTGATAAGAAACACAACGTTTTTCATTAAACTTCTTCTATCAATAACAATGTTCCAATCGTAAAGAAGGGCGAGAATGAAATCAACTGTAAGAGTTGAAGGATAAACTTTATCTAAAAACTTCAAAATCAAGCCTCTAACTTGCCTTTCCATCCCTAATCACCTCTATCAAAATTCTGCTAAGGTTTTCCAGGCTTTTGTTAATGCGGGAAAGTTCTTGCTTTACCGAAGCCTCAAACTTGTTGTTGAGTTCCAGCCAGCGGTCAATAGAGAGGTATTTTTCGGCGAGTTTTACCTCTAAGTTGTGGGCTCTTTCCCTTTCTATTTTCAGTTCTTCTTTTACCTCCTCTATACTTTCCGAAAGTTTCTCTATTCGGGAGATAATTTCTTTTTCCCGAGAAAGGGATTTGAAAAACACTAAAGCGAGTATCAGAATAACACCTATTGCTTGAGAGAGATAGGGAAAAAGTGACTCAACGAAAGGCAAAATCTCGTTCATCTCTTTACCACCTCAAGGAATTTTTCTAAGGGAAGAATTATTAAGGGCTTTTTGTAGTTTGCCTTAACAACTAGGGCATCGCTTTCTTCCATGTGCCTGTATCCGCTAAAGCTTTTTAGAGCTTTACACTGAACGGAAAGAGAGAGTTCTTTAATCAGAAGGTCGGCCTCGGACTTAGAGCCTGCACTCCTTACAACCGTGAAGCCTTTTTCTTCAAAAAGTCTTTTAACTTTTCTTTCAAAGTTTGCACCTTTGCGGTACGGGTTCATGTTTTGGCAAAATATGCTCTGCAGCTTCGGATAGTTTCGGGGTCGGAAGTTCAAAAACAAAAACCGCTCAGCTTTAGAAACATGGAAGCGATAACTCTTGAACTCAAGGATATTCTTGACCCTGCGAGCAACCTAAAAACCCAAGAGCTGAGAGCTATTGAAATTCTTTTCTTTGTAGAATCCGAGCAGGTTTATAAACAGATAAAGGAAGTTCTGGCGATAAGGCTATCTAAGGACATTAGGGCTGTGGTGCAAAGGCTAGGCTCGATTGAAAAGCTGAAGTATCTTCATCCTCAAGATACAAAGAGTTTTATGAGGGCTTTATACGTAGAGCTTATGATGGGTTATTATCTGGGGAGGCTTCACATACTCAGGCAGGCGGGAGAGGAAAAGGAGTTTTCAAGCCTGGTAGGTTCCTTTGAAATTCCCTTCGAAGAATCTATAAGGTTTATGCGTTCTTTAGTTCCCATGAGAAGAGAAGAATACGATAGGCTTTCTCAGGAATTGAAGTTTAGGGCTTTCACTATTGCAAGAGTGTTTTCTTTGGATGTGATAAACAAGATAAAGGAAAGATACGTAAGAGCTCTTGAAAAAGGAGAAACGATATCGGATATTATGCAGTTTTTAGATGAAACCTTAGAGAAGATAGGTATATCTGAGAAAAATCCTTACTGGCTTGAGGTTCATGCGAGGAATAACTTTTTGAGCGCCTACAATGCGGGAAGGTGGGCACAAATCGCAAAGGCAAAGACCGTAAAGTATTTGGTTTACAACGCAATTCTTGATGAGAGAACAACAAAGCTGTGTAAATCTCTGGATGGAGTTGTGAGACCTAAGGATGACCCTTTCTGGGATAGGTTCATGCCTCCTAATCATCACAACTGCAGGTCCTTAGCAACCGTGGTGAAGAACGAGTTTGCTTATCTGAAGAAAATAAAGTCAACTTCCCGGAAAAAGATTGAGAGTTTTGAAAAGCTCATAGAGGAAGACAAGCGGCTCAGGAGGGAGTTTCAGTTTAGAGCGTCTCCTGTGAAAAGTTTGACAGGTATTCCTCTGAGTGTTTTCGAAAGGGCTAAAGAATACAGGCTTGTCGAGGAGTTTTTAAGATTTAACGTCAAAACAAAGCTTTGGGACAAGGTTAT
>DQVZ01000223.1 GCA_015661465.1 Aquifex aeolicus | reverse complement strand
GGATTCTCATACATCGTGGCAATTACCTTCACACCCATGGCTGTTTCACACCTTATAAAGGAAAAAACAAAGGAGAACATTTTTATAAAGATTTATAAAGCTTTTGAGAGTGGTTTCGGTAAAGCCCTTGAATTCTCCCTTAAGCATAAGCTCCTGATTATAGTTTTTTCTCTCCTAAATGTAGGTATAGGGTTATACCTTTATTCCCATGTCAAGAAAGAGTTTATGGCTTCCCCCGACGAAGGGAGATTTATGGTAAGGTTTAGATTACCCGTAGGGTCATCCTTTGAAATGGTAAAGGAAAAAAGTCTCGAGATTGAGAAAATTCTTTTGAATAACCCTTACGTTGAAAAAGTAAGTCTCGTGGCAGGGGAAGGCTTCGGGGGTGCCGGAGTAAACAGCGGTATAGTATTTGTCTACCTCATCGATAAATCAAAAAGACCCCATCAAAGAGTAGTTATGGAGATGCTGAGGAGAGAATTTAAAAAGTTAAAGAGTGTTAAAGTGATTGTAGAACCTCCCCACGGAATAGGGGCCAGGGCGGGAAGGAGTACAGATGTCCAGTACATAGTGAAAGGTTGGAACTTGGAAGAGTTAAAAAGAATTGCTAGAAAAATGGAAGATTACTTCTCCCATCAAAAACACTTTAAAGATGTGGATACGAATGTCGAATTAAATTCCCCTTACGTAAAGATCAGGCTAAAGAGAGATAAATTAGCTCTATACGGAATATCCGCGGAAGATGTAGGGCTTACTCTTTCGCTTTTATTCGGGAAATTTAGAGTAGGAACCTATGAACTCGGTGCGGAAAGTTACGACTTCTATATAAAGGCCTCCGAAGACTTCGTAAAAGAGGTTGATAACCTAAAGAAAGTTTACGTGAGGACGAAAAACGGAGATTTGATACCGATTACCGAGGTAGTTTCTTACTCCGTAGAAACGGGTCCTTTCCGTTTAACAAGGTATAACAGGCAGTACTCCTTCGTCTTTTACGCAAACGTCGATGAAATAGATATTGCCACAGCAAAGGAATTAGTGGAAAACTGGCTAAAAGAAAACCTTCCCTTCGGTTATACCTACGAAGCTACAGGGCAGGTAAGGGAATTTAAGAAAGCCTTCAGCGGGTTCTTATTGGCTTTAGCTCTCGCGGTGGTAGGTGTTTATATGATATTAGCCTCTATTTTTGAAAGCCTGAAGCATCCTTTCACAGTTCTTCTTATGATACCTCTTACGATTCCGGGTGTATTCGGACTTATGTACCTTACAGATACCTCTCTAAACGTATCTTCTTATTTCGGGATAATTCTTCTCGTCGGAATAATCGTTAGAGATGCGGTTTTATTTATAGAGAGAATTATCCAGTTAAGAAATGAAGGACATGAGGTTAGAAAAGCTATCTTAGAAGCGAGAAAGGAAAGATTAAGACCGATACTTATGACTACAATAACTATAGTATCCGCACTTATCCCCGTAGCCCTCGGGCTTACCGCAGGCTCAGAATACAGACAACCCCTCGCAATAGCCGTAATAGGTGGAATAATTACGGGACTCCCCTTAAGTCTATTCCTGCTTCCCGTTCTCTATGAACTTTTTGAAGGTAAAATAAACTTAAGATGAAGATAGTCGACCTGAGAAAAAGAGACTGGGAAAGGGATAAAAGGCTTGAATATCTTGCCAAAAGAGGGCAAATCCTCGAAGAAGAATATGAAGAGATTGTGAAAGAGATACTGAAAAGGGTAAAAGAAGAAGGGGACAGGGCAGTTATCGAGTATACCGAAAAATTTGACGGGATAAAACTTACCTCAGAAAGTATGGAAGTCCCTTTTGAGGAGCTTGAAAAGGCTTACAATGAAATAGAATATGATGTGAGAAATGCTCTTGAGGTTGCCGAGGAAAGAATAAGGATATTTCACGAAAAGCAGTT
>DQVZ01000295.1 GCA_015661465.1 Aquifex aeolicus | reverse complement strand
CACCTTCCGTTCAGTATATACCCGTACCCTATAAATCCCCTCAACAACAGCAGAATGCTAAATGATAGGCGTAGATATAGTCAAAAATGAAAGAATTAAAAAAGCTATTGATAGATTCGGAGATAAATTTCTAAATAGAATCTATACCCAAAGGGAACTCTCGTATTGTTTTTCTCAGAGAATTCCCATACCCTGTTTGGCTGCCCGGTGGGCATGCAAAGAAGCGGTAATTAAAGCCTTCTACACCGAGTTTAAAATCCTTTTGAGATACAAAGAAATAGAAATTCTGGGAAATAGAGGGAGACCCGCACAGGCTGTAATTCACAGAGAAAATATAAAAGAAATACTTAAAGACCATGAAATTATCGTATCTCTATCCCACGAAGAGGACTACTCTGTAGCTGTAGCTTATATAAAGAAAAAGTAATTTTTATTGAAGCTACAGACTGAGTAGACCAAATTTAAATAAGGGGTGAGAAAATGAAAAGAAAAATTTTTATTGCCTTTATAAGTTCACTTCTTTTTGCCCACGAAGGGCATTTCTCGACAGAAGAAAATAAAGGAAAGGTTACCCTAAAAAAACCTCCCGAAAGTCTGAAGAAATACTACCCGCCCCACTCGGAAAAGTTCGAGTTTTTAAGTAATATGCACACAATGAGCACAGCTTTCCACGGAGTTAGGTTAAATATAAACGACGATAACTGGGAAAGGGCTCTCGAGTGGGCTAGAAAGCTTGTAGAAACCTATAAGGAAACTGCAAAAATGGTTCCAGAGTGGAAGGATTACTTTGATTTTAAAAAGGCGGATAATTATCTGAAAGCGGTCGAATCAAGAAATGTTGATGGAGTAATAAAGGCATCGCAAGAACTCGGAAAAACCTGTGCCAAATGCCATCAGGACTATGAAATAGCGGTAAAGATTTACTACAGATTTCCCGATTTTGAAAAGATAAAGGTAGAAGACCCCGTTGAGTTTACGGAAATGAAGCTGGAAG
Source organism: Aquifex aeolicus (assembly GCA_015661465.1). Classification (GTDB taxonomy): domain Bacteria; phylum Aquificota; class Aquificia; order Aquificales; family Aquificaceae; genus Aquifex; species Aquifex aeolicus_B. Next base: position 2,104 of record DQVZ01000295.1, on the reverse strand, counting down.
AGTTTATGGAAAAGCTCACAAGCTCTTTGCAGGCCCTCAAGGTTTACCTTTCCCAAAAAGATACGGAAAAAGTTCAGGAACACGGCATTAATTTTGTGGAAAGAGCAAGAGCTGTTAAGGAAACCTGTTCCAAATGCCACACGAAGGAACAAGAAATAGAAGCGATAACCGGAAAAGATTACGACCAAGCCCTTAACAAGTTGGAAGAACTCCTTAATTCCGATAATGTAGACCTTACGGAAGTTAAAAGGACTCTTCCAAAGATTACGTTAACCTGTTATACTTGTCATAATGTCCATCTCATTCCTGCAAAAATCAAGTCTGCATTAAGGAAATGAAAATTTTTCTTCTCCTTTTATTGTTTTTAACCCTTGGTTGTGAAAAGTTAAATGAACTTTTCCTCGAAGAAGACCTTCTTCAAAGGCCTCCCTCTAAACGTTGTGGAGACTGCCATGCAAGGATTTACGAAGACTGGAAAAAAAGTAGACATTTTCACGCTTGGGTAAGCGAAGAATTTAAAGAAGAGAGTGAAAACTACTCAAAACTAAAGTGTCTTTCCTGTCACGCTCCCCACCAAGTTGACCCTTTAAAAGAACCCTTGCTTAGAGTAGAAAGAAGACATGAAGGTGTAAACTGTATAGCTTGCCATTTTAAGGAAGAGACAAAAGCTATGCACGGCCCTTATAAGGTTTGGTCTCCACCTCATCCTTCAAAGGAAGATAAAAACTACACTAAATCGGAGATGTGTGCAGGTTGCCATCAAAAAACCTACAAAGAGTGGAAATTAACAAGGGTAAAAACCTCGTGTCAGCAGTGCCATATGAAAGTTGTAGATTACACATGGATAATGGATAAGTTTCCCTTTTATTTTTTCCACTCAAGAAAAGCTCTACATGACCACACATTTCCTGCTGGAAAAGCTAAACCTAAAGACTTAAAAATTATTTTCAGAGATGGAAAACTCAGCATAGTTAACGTAGGAATTCCCCACAATTTACCCACTGCGGACCAAGGAAACCCGAAACTTTATATATTTGTAGAAATTTTCTATGATGATGGAAAGAAAAGAGTTATAAGAAAGGTTCTATCCGCTCAAGCCAAAACCGCCCTAAGATACTTAGAACCTTACTTTATAAAGATTCCTAACCATAAAAAAGCGAAAAAAATAGTAATCCACATATACAGAAAGCTATCGTGGCAAAAAGAAAAGGAGATTATTCTTGTTGATGAAGTTGTTTTACACTAACAATGCCAAATCACATGATAATTACAGGTACGTATATGAAGATTGAGATAGATATTTATGAACTTTAGCTCAGGTTAAAAAACAGTGGAAAATTATTCCTGGAACCGTCGGAATTCAACTTCTTCATGGCTTAGAATTTCCTCTATAAGTTCTCTCTTTCTCATTTTTATTGCCTTATCACCCAATAAGAACAAGCCAAAGGTAATCAGTATTCTATCATCCACTAAAAAACCTTCCTTGTTTCTTGAAAGAACTTTTAAGACGTATTTTGCTTCCCTTTCAGCCTGCTCTTTATGGCTTTCATCTCTGAATCTATCCTGGACGAGAATTTCTGTGAGTACATCTTGGAGAACCTTTTCACTTCCAAAGTAATCTAAAAGACTTTCTATAAATTCTTCCGTTGGAGTTCCTATCTTGGGAGGCTTTATTCCTTCCCTATGAAGTGTTCTCTTTAGAAGGTTTGCTCTGATATGTCCTATTCCTTTCAACCCTCCTAATGCACTGTAATCCAGGGTTATACCGTACTTAATTGAGTGGGCAATTTTGAGTATATCTTTAGTGGAAAGTTCAAGGTCTCCTATTTTCCTTATTTCTATCATGGTCCTTATAAGATGAAGAACATCTGTACCCAAGTAGGAAAACTCCCCTGGAGGATTTTGAATATTTTTATACTTAAAGGTTAAACCTTCTATATAAAAGAGAAATTGATGGGTGTTATCCTCATAACAGTTTTTTCCGCATGTAATTAGTTTCTCCTTAACGTAATGGTTATCTTCCGTAAAGGTTTCTCCTTTTTTAACAAAGTCGTAAAGACCATCAAATTTTTTAGTAAAAAGCAAAGGCCTTATATAGATTACT
>DQVZ01000197.1 GCA_015661465.1 Aquifex aeolicus | reverse complement strand
TGCCATGGAAGTTTTAAGAGTTGAGAATGTTTTTGCGGGTTTTGGAAACAAAGCGGTTTTAAAAGATGTAAATCTATCGGTAAATAGGGGAGAATTTATCCTTATTAAGGGGAAAAACGGTAGCGGAAAATCCACACTTGTGAGGGTAATAGGAGGAATTTTAAAACCTTTCAGGGGAAAAATCTTTTTAAAAGGTAAAGATATAACTTCTTCAGAGCCGTGGAAAAGGGTTAATATGGGCATTTCTGTGCTTCTTCAGGGCGGAAGGGTTTTCCCTTATCTCACTGTAAGGGAACACTTTAAACTATTGGGAAAAAATGAGAAAGAATTTATAGAAAAAGCTTCTGAGATTTTTCCTTTCATTAAGAAATTCCTTGATGTGAGAGCGGGTGTTCTTTCGGGAGGCCAGAGGAGTATGCTATCCCTTGCACTTACACTTTTGAGAAATCCTGAGGTATTAATCCTTGATGAACCTTTAGCGGGACTTGATAAAAACAATGTGGATAACGTTGTGGAAACTTTACACAGTCTTAAATCGGAAGGTAAAAGCATTTTAGCAATAGAGCATAGAGAAGAAATTCAAAGTGTGGCGGACAGGGTGTTTATTCTCAAGGAAGGAAAACTTTTTGAGGAAGAAATTAGAGAGTCCGTCCATGAGGAGGTATTAGTATGAGAAGGTTTTTAAGTTTCCTGTTAATTCTCATTGCGATTTTTGGGTGTGAAAAGAAAGAAGGGCAAAGTAAAGGGGAAAAAGTTTATAAGGTTGGTGCACTTTTACCTCTTACGGGTAACATAGGGGAATACGGAGAGAGAGTAAGAAAAGGTATAGAGCTTGCTAAGGAGGAAATAAAGGGTTTGAAGCTAAAAATCTTTTACGAAGATACTCAGGGTGTACCGAGATTGGGCATAAACGGCGTGAAAAAACTCGTGGAAGTTGACGGGGTTAAATACGTAATCGGTGCGGTTTCAAGTTCCGTAACCTTGGCGGTGGAACCTATTACAACGAAAAAAAAGGTATTACTTTTTTCCCCTGCTTCTTCTTCTCCGAAGCTTTCGGAGATAAGTCCCTATTTTGTAAGAAACTGGCCTTCCGATGACCTTGAAGCGAGGGCTATGGCTTTATTTGCCTATAAAAACTTAGGTGTCAGAAATGTTGTTATATTCTTCGTTGAAAACGATTATGGACTGGGGCTTAAAGACACTTTCAAGGAAACCCTCGAATCTCTCGGAGGGAAAGTCTTAGGTGTGGAAAGGTATCCTTTAAACAACGTTGATTTTAGGACCTTTATAAGTAAGTATAAGGATGATTTTGAGAAAATAGACGCTTTTTACGTAGGAGGATACCACAGGGAAATGGCATCTTTCGTAAAGCAACTAAGAGAACTAGGATACAGGGGAATCGTCCTTACGGCTACTAATTTTTCCGTTCCCGAAGCTATAAAGCTTGCGGGAAAACATGCGGAAGGAGTTTACGTTTCTACTCCATATATTGATTTTTCTAAGGGAAAAGCTAAGGAGTTTTACGAAAAGTTTATGAAAAAATACGGATACGAACCTTCTCAGTTTGAGGCAAACGGATACGACGCTCTCATGCTGATTGCAGAGGGAATAAAGAAATACGGATACGAAAATACCTTAAAGGTTTCCGAGTATATAAGGAGTTTGAAAAACTACGAAGGTGCAGGGGGAATTATGAGTTTTACAGAGGAGGGTAATGTGATAAAACCCATTGCTATAAAGGTAGTAAAAAATGGAAAACTCGAGCTTATAAAAGTCTTCCTTCCGGAAGATATAAGGAGGTGATAAATATGCAAACGCAGGAAAGTAAACTTCAGCTTAACGACCAGGAAAAGGAAATCCTTGAAAAGTTAGCGAAAGCAGGCTATACCCCTGCTTACGTTTACTTTGAGAGGATACTTGAAGAAAGGATAAAATTTCTTAACGAACTGCTAAAAGACCAAAAAAATTTCTATTACTTTTTTGCACTTCTCGCCAATAACAATCCCCATCTTCTTTCTAGGATAATAGATAAGGGAACAGCAGAAGGAGGGAAGTTTAAAGGCTTTATATGTTCATCTTACGAGGAATTGTCTTTAATAATGAGTTTAGTGAACCTGAAAGAGGGAATGTATATAGACTACCATGACCCTGTTATGGATGAAAAAGTCCTTTACAGGATAAAAGTTCAGAGGGGATTTTTTGAGGACTTTGAAATAAGTCTTATAATTTCCGTAAACAGCAGATATCAGTTTAACCTTGTAAGAAAAATTTTAAAAGAAGAAGTAAAAGATAACATCGTCAAAATTTTTCTCCGTATAGGGCTTTCCGAAAAGGATATGGAAGAGATTGAAAAAAATTATACATACTTTAACTACCACGGGAAGTATGCACGTTTCGGTGTTGAAGACCTGGAAGGTATAATGAAGGAAGTAGAAAATGAAAAAGTAGGATTTCACATATATCCGGGAACTAACATAAGGAGTGAGGAGTATTACGAAAAATTTGTTGAGAGGGTAAAAAATATTTACAAAGAATTCAAGGATAAGGTATTTGCTATAGATTTTGGGGGAGGCTTTGGGGTAAATTACGAGAAGTGCAGACCTGAAGATAAAGTTCTAGAGAAGGCAGTAGATGTTATATGCAAGGAGTTTGAGGAGGTTGAGAAGATAATAGAACCTGGAAGGACGGTTATAGCTCCTGCGGGTGTTCTTCTGACGAGTGTGAAGGATGTGAAAGAGAAAAACGGTATACTTTTCCTTACGGTGGATACAGGATTTTCTAACTTTGCAAGACCTTATATCTACGAAGAGTTTCATAAGGTTGAACTATTGGGAGAAGATAAAGAAGAAAAAGATGTGTTAATAGGAGGTTTTTCTATGGCGTCCCAAGATTTCCTATACGGTAAGTTTGGGAAAAATCCCAATTGTAAGGGTATAAGTCCTGTTGAACCCGAAAAGCTTGAAGTCCCCAAATACGGAAAAGTTGAAGAACTTATAGGTACTCCCGTTATCATACACTGTACAGGAGCTTACGGATACAACATGGCAAGCAGATTTTCCGGAAGACCTAAACCTATGGAGATTTTGGTTTCTGGAAAAAGAGCTTACATAATAAGAGATTCCGAGAAAGATGACGGACTCTTTGCAGGTGTTCCCGATATTCCCGAAGAGATAGACCTATAAAGCCATGGTTAAGAAAGTTTCAATAATAGGCGGGGGAAGAATAGGTAAGCTCATAATAAAGAGGCTTATAAAGGCTTATCCCGATATTCAGATACTTGCCTCTACAAAAACAAGGGAAAGTGCAACTAGGCTTAAAAATTTATTTCCCGTAAAGTCAACAACGGATAACGGAGAAGTTTTAAGCTTTTCCGATACATTGTTTTTATGTATAAGACCCGATAATCTCAAGGAGTTTTTAAGTCAGATAAATAGGGAAGTTTTGAAGAGCAAAGTCGTTATAAGTCTTCTTGTGATTTTTAAACCAGATGAACTTAGTAAAATCTTGAAAACTGATAAAGTTTGTGTATTTCATCCTACGACTTACCTGCATTACAGCGAAAGGGAGTTTCTTAAATCCTTTATAATCTTTTCGGAGAGTTTTTCCAAAGAAGAAAAGGAGAAAATAAAAAACTTCCTCTCTAAAGCTTTCGGATACATAGAGGAAGAAAAAGATTTAAACTCTCTAAAGGAAAAGATATTCCTTTACGGCAACTTTCCCGCATATCTTGTGGACTTTATAGAGAAACTTATACTCTTTTTATCCGAAAGACTAAAGATTTCTCAGGAAGAATCAAAGAAGCTTTTAATGGATGTTTTAAAACTGAGTATGGAGGAGATGGAGGGTATAAAAAATAGTATAGCAACTCCCTCAGGCATCACTCAAAGGGGACTAAAGACAATACAGAAGGTAATAGAGGAACTTCTCTATTCCTTAGAAACCAATACTTTTTTTAAAATAGATAAAGGAAGGGAGAAGTATGGAAAAGTTCAGCGTTGAACTCCTTTTTGATACTGAGGTTTTAAACAAAGTGGTATCTTCAGAAGAAGCAAAAAAAGACCAAAAATTTGAGCCCATTTACGAGTACTTTATGAACATACTTAAAGAATTTGAGGAAGATTTAATAGCTTTTGATATAGTTTACCCTTCTCCCGAAACAGGGGAGTATAACTTTATTTCCTTTTTTAAAAAATCTTTTAAAGAATCATCAGGAGGTTTTGTGGAAATAATCCAGGAATTTGCAAAAGAAGATTGGTACAGGAAAGAAATTCTGTCTCTTTCATCCATTCTTATAGAAAAATCCCTTGAGAAAGAAGGGTTAAAACTAAATAATAAATACAGGAATTTAGCTGTGATAAAGAGAGTAGAAAAAGAACCCTCTACTCTTAATACAAGTGAGGCCTTCTTGTTTCCTTTTAAATTTCTACTTTCTCAAAGTAAAGAGTTTCAAGAAATCTATAGGGAAAATATAGCTAATAAGGAAAAAGTTTACAATGATATTAAAGATATTATTAAAAAAGATATTGAACATCTGAAAGAAGACAAAAGATTAAAACAAATTGCCTATACTTTTATGCGTCTACTTATAGAAAATATAGAAAACTTAGAAAAAGAAAAAAACTTAGAAAAAGACATAATAGAGAAATTCGCAAGATACCTTGCATGGATTAATATGCTCGCCGATTGGAAGATGTATGTATACATATCCGTAGATATAAGTCAGGAATATAACTTCGGACTTGTCCTTCTGCTAAAGAGCTATAAAAACAACATTCACAATGTGGCAAGTGAGATAATAAACAGGCTAAGAAAACAGTTTGTAAGGGATTTTGCGGAATACTTTTTAAGAAAACTCAGAAAAAAAGCAATCATAAACGCCATGGCTACGATAATGTCAAGAAATATGTCCCACAACATAGGTTCTCACATACTCTTTTATATAAACTCCGATAAATCCGTAAATGTAAGCGAGGAAATAAACAAATTCATAAGATACCTTCAGCAAAGAATGGACTTTATAGCTTACATCTCCACTGGAGAATGGTTACCTGTGGGTTCTATACACTTCCTTATAGAAGATGTAATCTTGGGTTTCTTAAAACAGAAACTCCTTTTAAATTACATAGGTTTTTCCGAGGGAGTTAAGCTTGATAACCTTGTCGTAAATGTGTGTCTCAACGATAAAAAAGTTATATCCCTTGAAAAAGGGGAAATAAATAGGCATTCTAAAGAAGATGTTAAAGTCTTCATACCCTTAGGGGTTGTGGGTTTTCAGGCTCTGTATTCTATATTTGAAAACATAATAAGAAATTCCGCAAAGTACGGTTTTGCTACAAAAAAGAAGGAAGATAAAAATACTTTAGAAATTACAATCAAGATTGAAGAAGAAGAAGATAGTAATCTCGTTAAGCTCAGGATATCCGATAACGTATCTGAGGTAGGAGAAAAAAAAGCGAAGGAAATAGAAAAGGAAATTCTGAAACCCATTCTCTCGGAAACGGGAGAAATAGATTTAAGAAACTGGGGACTAAAGGAAATAAAAATATGTAGCACATTTCTAAGTGGAAAAGATATAGAAGTTTTAAACAGAAGGATGGAGAAAGGGGAAAGCCCTGTTGAAGTAGAAGGCAAGGGGAACCTTACGTATGTTATAAAACTCATAAAGGGAGAGGAAGTATACGATGAAAGGACTTAGTAATGTAGGATTGCTTAATATCTATAGTTTTGATACTTTTGAAAAAGTTTCTGATACTTCCTTTTTCCCTCTGAGGAGCATAATAGTCTATAAAAAAGAGCAGGAAAAGAAAATAGAAGAATTAGAGGAATGGTTGAAAAAAAGATTTGTGTTTGTAGAAGAGGAAGTTTTACAAAAAAAATCGGAACCGCAAAAGGTGTGGGAAATATGGAAAAGGGAATTTTTAAAGAAAAAAGGTATAAAGGAAATAGACCTGAATGTAAATCTTTCGGGAACAGACCCTTCGTCTAAGTCCGAGGAAATGAATATAATTGACGAGATAAAAAAAAGAATAAAACTTGAAGATTTTCGTTCATCTTACGGAGATTATATCCTCTACCATGTTTTGAAAGACATCTTCACTACACCCTTCGTTTATACAATCTCCGTAAAATGAACGAAAATCTTCAAGATTTATTCTTTTTTTTAT
>DQVZ01000133.1 GCA_015661465.1 Aquifex aeolicus | reverse complement strand
TCCTTAAGAGATGTTCCCGAACCTATAGATATAGTTAACGTTTACAGAAATCCTGCCCACGCGGAAGATGTTATAAAGGAAGCTATAGAAGTGGGGGCAAAGTGTGTATGGTTTCAACCTGGTGCGGAAAATCAAGAAGTAATAGAAAAGTATAAAGACAGGATAAGGATAATTTACAACGCCTGCATAGGTGTAGAAGCGGGCTATTTATAACTTTTTTCCCTTTTAATCCTTTTTCATGTAAATTTAATGAATTAGGAGTGAAAAAGTTATGTTGGGATGGATAGTAAAAAAAATCATCGGAACAAAAAATGAGAGGGAAATAAAACGATTAAAGAAGTTTGTACAAAAAATTAACGAGCTGGAGAAGGATTTTGACTCCCTGAACAATAAAGAATTAGTATTACTGGCTCAGGAACTCCATGATAAGATTAGACTTGATGAAGAACTGAAACAGAAAATAATTAAAGGAGAAATCACGGAAGAAGTTATAAAAGGGTTTGCACTTGTTAGGGAAGCTGCAAAGAGAACATTGGGTCTTAGACATTTCGATGTTCAGCTGATAGGAGGATTGGTTCTCCATGAAGGGAAAATCGCAGAGATGAAAACGGGAGAGGGGAAAACCCTTGTTGCCACTTCTCCCACAGTGATAAACGGAATGACAGATGAGGGAGTTCACATAGTTACAGTTAATGATTACCTTGCAAGAAGAGACGCCCAGTGGATGGGACCCATCTACAAATTCCTAGGCCTCGATGTAGGAGTCATAAATTCCGACGGAAAAACCTATCTCGTAGAATGGGTAGACCAAGAAAAGGTAAAAGAAGCAATAGAAAATGACCTGAGGGTTTGGCCCAAGGGATTCTTTGAAGAGATAATTCCTTCTGATTTAATAAATATAGACGCAAAAAAAACCTACTTTACAACTCTTAAAGAGGTAGACCACAGAAAAAAGGCTTACGAAGCTCACATAACTTACGGAACCAACAACGAGTTTGGATTTGATTATCTGAGAGATAATCTGGCTTTCTCTAAGGAGGAAATAGTACAAGTAAAGGGGCACAACTACGCAATAGTTGACGAAGTAGATTCAATCCTTATAGATGAAGCCAGAACTCCTCTGATAATTTCTGGACCCTCTCAAATAGATACTCAAATCTATTACGTTGCAGATGCGGTGGTGAAAAAACTTAAAAAGGATGAAGATTTTACGATAGATGAAAAACACAGAACAGTCAATTTGACTGAGAAGGGTATAAGGAAAATTGAAGGAATGCTAAAGGTTGATAATCTCTATGACCTCAAGAATATAGACCTTCTTCATGCAGTACTTCAGGCTATAAGGGCTCATTACCTCTTCAAAAGGGACGTTCACTATATAGTCCGCGATGGAGAAGTACTTATAGTTGACGAGTTCACGGGTAGAGTCCTTCCAGGTAGAAGGTGGTCCGACGGTCTTCATCAAGCTATTGAAATAAAAGAGGGAGTAGAAGTAAAAGAGGAAAACCAAACTTTAGCTTCTATTACTTTTCAAAACTACTTCAAACTCTACAAAAAGCTTGCGGGAATGACCGGAACGGCAGAGACGGAAGCTCTCGAATTTAAAGAAATTTACGGCTTAGAGGTCGTTGTTATTCCTACCCATAAACCGATGATAAGAAGAGATTTACCCGACCTTGTCTTTAAAACCAAAGAAGAGAAATGGGAAAGGGTTGTAGAGGAAGTTTTTCTCAATCACGTATTCGGTAGACCTGTACTTGTGGGTACAGTATCAATTGAGGACAATGAAAAACTCTCCTCTCTGCTTAAAGATAAAAAGCTTTTGAAAAATATCGCAAACAGGGGAAGTTTTAGAAAGAGGGTTTATTCTGTAGCAGAGAAACTCGGCATTTCTAAAGAAGATGTGGATAAAAAAATCCAAGAAATTATAAAAAAGGGAATAGCTCACAATGTTTTAAATGCAAAACATCACGAAAGGGAAGCGGAAATCATAGCCCAAGCCGGAAGAATTGGAGCTGTAACCATAGCTACCAATATGGCAGGAAGGGGTACGGATATACTCCTCGGGGGAAACCCTGAATACCTTGCAAAACAAATGTTGAAGGAAAAGGGAATAAACCCAGAAGGGGCTACGGAGGAGCAATTTAGGGAAGCTCTTCAGGAAGCTTACAGGATTACCGAAAAGGAAAAGGAGGAGGTTAAAAAGCTTGGCGGATTACTGGTAATAGGAACGGAAAGGCACGAGTCGAGAAGAATAGATAATCAACTGAGGGGTAGGGCGGGAAGACAAGGTGACCCGGGAGAAAGTAGATTTATCGTATCGCTGGAGGATGACCTGCTCAGGCTTTTCGGAGGAGATAGAGTTAGCAAATTAATGGATATGCTCAAAATCGAAAAAGGAGAACCTATAGAGAGCAGAATGGTTTCTAAGGCCCTAGAGAATGCCCAGAAAAGGGTAGAAGCTCAGAACTTCCAAATAAGGAAAAGGCTTTACGAGTTTGACAGCGTAATGAATATGCAAAGAGACGTAGTATATACACTCAGAAGACAGATATTGGAAGGGGAAAACCTGGAGGAAACGATAAAAGAGTTTATAAAAGAAATCCTTGAAAGAAAAGTGCAAGAACTTCTTCCTGAAGATGATCCAGAACTCTGGGAACTTGAACCATTAAAAGATTTCTTAAAGGAACTTACAGGTAAAGACATAGAAATTCCTCAAGTACGGGATAAAGAAGGGCTTGTAAATCAACTTTACGAAAAGCTAATAAAAGTCTACAAGAATAAGGAAGAAGAAATAGGAAGCAGTGGAGCGATGAGAGAACTGGAAAGGGTAATTCTCCTAAACATTCTCGACAACGCTTGGAGGGAACATTTACATACACTTGATAAATTAAGGGAAGGGATTTACCTGAGAGGGTACGCAGGAAGAGACCCGCTTATAGAGTATAAAAAAGAAGCCTATGAGCTTTTTGAAGATATGATGTACAGAATAAAAATCAATACCATTTCTACTCTGTACAATGTTCAAATAAAATCCGTCAAAGAAATTGAAGAAGTGGAGAAAGAAGAAGAAAAAAAACACGGGGAATTACTCAAAACGGCAATTCTACAAGGTGCAGAAGGTAAAAGTGATAAAAAGCCGAGACCTAAAACCTTAAAGGAAAGGCTCCAAGAGGAGAGATTGAGGAAAAGAAAAGCCAAAATGAAGAAGAAAGGTAATCAGTTAGGCTAAAATTCTACTTATGGAAAATATAGAAAATCTTGTGAAGAAATACATAAGGCCTGGTTATGAATACGAGATTTTCTTCGAAAGAAGGAAGAAATTAAAGATAGAATCATCTAACGAAACTGTTGAAAATATATCCTCTTCCGAAGAACAAGGTGTAGGAGTAAGAGTTTTAAAAGATAAAAAAATAGGTTTTGCTTACTCTTCCTTTCTCGGAGAGGAGGAAATAAGAGATACGGTCGAGAAAGCCATGGAAATGTGTGAAATCCTGGAAGCCGACTATGGAAATGAGTTTATAAAAGAATTGCCCCCTCCTCACGCAGTATCCATATACGACAGAGAAGGTTTGTCTATACCCCTTGAAGAAAAAATAGATATCTCCATAAAGATGGAGAAATACGCAAAGGAACTGGACAACAGGATAAAAGGAGTGAGGAAGGCTACATTAACGGAAGTGGAATTTGAGGTTTGGAGCAAAAATTCCTACGGCATAGAGTTCGAATATAATGGAACATCCTTCTCTTCTATGATAGCGACACTTGCAACGGATAAAGGAGATAGTGCCATATCTTGGGAATATAGGAGTGCAAGAAGATTAAAAAATTTAGATTGGAAGAGCATGGTAAAAGACGCTGTATTTAAAACCGTAAATTTACTTTACCCTTCACCTTTTGAAACAAAAAGTATACCGGTGGTATTCTTCAGAGAAAGCTTTGCGATGCTTTTAGAAGCCTTCAGCCCTATATTTTTGGGAGATTACTATATAAAAGGGAAAACACTTCTCAAAAACAAAAAGGGGCAGAAAATAGCAAGTAGCAAAATAAATCTTTTGGATGACGGAACACTCGATGATGGACTAATGACATTTCCATACGACGCCGAAGGCATTCCGGGTCAAAAAAAATTCTTAATAAAAGATGGTGTATTTAAGGGATTTCTTCATAGTCTTTATACCGCAATAAAATCCGGGGAAAAGCCGACTGGAAACTCAGTAAGAGGAAGTTATAAGGAACTTCCTTCTTCCGGAATAACGAACTTTTACCTCAAAGCCGGGAAATTGTCTCTGGAAGAACTTATCAGCTACTACGATGAAGTTTTCTTGGTCTTGGAAGTTATGGGACTTCATACAGTGGATACTATATCGGGAGATTTTTCTTTAGGCTGCTCGGGAGTTCTTTACAGAAAAGGGAAAAGAGAAAAAACTGTGCGCGGGATTACCGTAGCTGGAAATATTCTGGAACTGCTCAGTAGTGTTGAAGAAATTGGAAATGATATGTGCTTTTACGGAAACGTGGGTTCCCCTTCAGTCCTTGTAAAGAAGCTTACACTCGGAGGGGGATAATGAAAAGACTTATTTTCCTCAGCATATGGATGTTTCTGGTTTTTTTTACAATTGCCTCCTTCTATGTATCGTACTCCGCTTTTATTACCGAAAGGGATAGAAAAATGGCCGAAAATATTGCAACTATCCTTATAGCACTCCCAGAAAAAAAAGTTATACTCCTCCCTCACTCCGAAGTGATGGTTTTCAAAGTTATAAAGGAAAAGGAAATGTATATGAGTGCCAATGCGATTAAGCCTATAGATTATTCAAAGTTCGAAGCCACGGTAAAAAAAATAGGAGATTTGTCCGTTGAAGTCTACGTGAAGAGGACAAGTGTTGACGATTTTCTGATTTTCTTGGCCTCCAATCCAATATTCGGAGGTATGCTTAGTTTTATATTTGTTATTTACATAAGTTTCTTCTATCTTACAATTAACGAATTTAAAGAAGTAAGGGTAATAAAGAGGGCCTCGGAAGTTGCCAGATTTAATAAAGACGAGATACTAAAACCTCTTAAGGCTATAAAAGTTCTTTTGCATACCGAGAAAATCCTGAAGGAAGAAAGCATAAACAAGGCTAAAACTTTACTTGATGAAACCATAGAGAAGTTAGAAAATAAATAGGAGGGAGAATTAATGAAAATTTTAATCGTTTCCTTCGATAAGAATCTTGTAGATAGCTTAGAAGCCCTATTTACGGATCACGATGTATTTACAGCAAAAAACGCAGAAGAGGCTCTC
>DQVZ01000030.1 GCA_015661465.1 Aquifex aeolicus | reverse complement strand
TAAGACATTTACTCTTCCTTCCTCGGTTTTATATTCCTTTTCCAACTCTAATTTAGCTCTAAGCATATACCCTAATGCTATGTTTCCGGAAGGTGATAGAGAAGTTATTAATCCTACTGCTTTCCCCTCTTCCAGTATTCTATCTCCTTCCTTAACACCTTCCAAAACTTTAAATTTAATGAGAGTTCTGGGAGTTCTACCTCTGAAGTATACTCTTGCTATTGCTTCCTGGCCTACATAACAACCTTTATTCAAGCTTATTGCGTAAGAAAGTACTCCCGCTTCTAAAGGTGAAAATCCTTCCCTTAATTCTTTATGGATTCTGGGAATACAGTTCTTTATCCTTTCCTCTTCAAACTCTTCTTCGGAAACTTTAGCCTTTTCGGACAATTCCTTGATTAATTTCCCTATATTGCCAAACAAATCAAAACCTATTTCTTTCAGTCTTACCGGATTCTTTGCCAGGAATACATCCTCTTTAATCTCTTTCACTTCGTAATCTTTTAATCGGATTCCCAATTTTTCTTTTACAAAGGCTTCAGCTCCTTCCCCGTAGATAAAAATGTGTTCGTATGAATCTAAGTTATCGAAATAAACCTTTAAGGATAATTTTAATTTTGTGAACTCATTTATTACAAATTCCCCATCTTCTTCAGTATCGAGTATATAGTAATCCTTGATTTTATAAACAAAAAATCCGCTATCGGATTACCATTTTGTTTTAACCACAAATTGTAATTGAATGTATAAGGTTTCAAGGATTTTATGTCATTGGTAAGTAGTCCGTGGAGAAAGTGGGTATGTTCTTCGGGAGCTGTTAAACCTTTCATTAAAATTTTTGCAGGCTTTCCATAAACTTTTACTTTGTTCCTTTTTAACTTAATCTACTTCATAACCAATACATAATATCACCTTACCTGCGGTATTATTCTATGCCCTTGAGCAGTAACTCAAGTTCAAAATGCTTTTTAGCCCAGTTTCCAAACAACAATTCTGTTATTTCCGGAATCTGCAATAAATATAAGATTGTCATATACATGTACCCCATAACACCAACACAGTGTATCTTTCTTGATTCCTTCCCATCTATTTTCCCCGCATTCTTGAAAGTTTCTCTGTCCTAATACTATATCTGCCGGAATTCCATATCCCCGCTCAGGTATATTTTTCCATACGAGAACCCGATGATTACCCGTATCGGCAATAGCTAAAAATTTATCCGATAAACCGACTCCGTAAGGAAATCTTAAAGTTTTTTCACTCTGCATTTCTAAGTTTTCAGAAACATGAAAAGGGTCCTTTTGACCTAAAACAACTTCTGGGACGGAATCTTGAGGTATTTTTTTGTATCCGACCACACGGTGTAACCCGGCATCAGCTATAAACGTTATCTCTCCGTTAGAAGAAATATGGTGAGGCCATTGATAATTGTAGCGTTTACCGATAATGATATCAGGTTCTTTCCAATAATCAAATTCACCTTTCCAACCTATGATTCTTCTATTTCCCGTATCACAAACTAAAAGGTAGTCTTTATAAAAAGATAGACCGTAGCACCAGAAAAAGCCTTTTGCTTCTAATCCTTTCACAGGCTCTACTTCCTTTAGATTTTTTTGGCCTATAACGTAATCAGGCTTTTTACCATTTTCCTCAGGAATAGTTTCCCAAACGAGTATTCTGTGATTCCAGGAATCTGCTACGAATAATTTTCTATCTTTTATAAATACACCGCAAGGCATATACATTCCTATCTCCGGATTTCCTCCCGCATTTGGACTATCAGATAAAAAATCTCTTTGACCTAGTACCACATCGGCAGGTGTATAATCTTCCTCAGGTAAGGAAAACCATATTAATACCCTGTGATTTCCCGTATCAGCTACTACTAAAATGTTTCCGTCATAAAAAACCCCTCTGGGACTATACATTGCTCTGTTTGATACAGATTTACAGGGTAGCATAAAACCTCCCTTTGAGGGTTCACCAAGTTCAAGTATAGGATGTGCTTTTAAACTCTCGCCCATATCCAATTATCTTTTACGAATATTTCGACAGGTTCTAACTGAAGGTAATTTACCGTTAAACATTCTCCGGAGGTAACTAAATATTTAAACCCGTGCCATGGGCAAGTTAAAACTTCTTCCGACAAATCCCCATTTTCAAGGCTAAGTCCTTGATGTGGACACGCGTTGTAATAGGCGTATATTCCCCCATTATATTGTATAAGTATGATATCTATATCCTCATCCTTGTAGTTAAATACTTCACCTTCTTTCAAAGTATCTAAAGGAATGATTCTCTTTTCTTTACCGTTTTTATTTTTAACTCTTACGGGTATGACCCTTATATTATTTATCTGAGGAAACTTTTGTTTTATAATTTCGAGGATTCCCTCCCGTAAAGTGGTTTCTATTTGTGAACATCCTACACATGAACCGTACATTTTGACTATAACAGTATCCCCTTGAAGTTCTACAAATTCAATATCGCCACCGTGTGATTTTACGTAAGGTCTCACCTTTTCCAGTACCATAGCTATTTGTGTTTTTACGTTTGGCTTAATAATCCCGTGTTTTAAAAATAAAGCGTAGACCTCAGGTTCTTTTACTAACGTCATTAAAATAGATTTACCCTCAGGATGTTCTTTTAATAATTTCACAATTTTTTTAATACCTATACGGTTAAATTCTTCTATTAACTCAATTAGTTTTTTAACTCTCTCTTTTACAGATTCATCCTCTTCTTTAAAACTATCTATTAAATTGTCTATTTCCTCAGCTATCTTTTCCAATGAAATTTTACTTTTACTCTCCATTTTTAGCCGCCTCCATACTTTGAATTTCTTTTAAGATTTCATCAACACCTGCAGCTTCTTCAAAAAGCTTTAAGGATATAAATATTTCCCTTGCTTTCTTCAACTTTTTCTTTGCTTCCTTTAGGTGACCTAAATGAGCTAAAACGTTTCCCATATTGGCTAGAACTCTTGCGTATCCTTCCATATTTCCGGTTTTCTCTCTATACGCTAAAACTTCCTTATACAGCTCTAAAGCTCTAATAAGGTTCTTCGTAGGATTTGAGGTAGGCAGGTATACGAGAGCATTTGCATAGTTCAAAGTAGCACTTGCCCACTCCTCGGGAAATTCTTCTTTTTTAAAAACTTCTAAAGCTTTTTTCAAACACTGTACTCCCAAGGCAAGCTTTACTTGACTTTCAATATCTGTCGCCTGAATGGATAAGTATGCTAAGCCCATGTTGTTGTTTATCAAAGCATACATATAGGGATTATTCTCTTTAGTGAAAACTTCTAAAGCTTTACTGTAATACTTTACAGCTTCGTAAATATCTCCGAATGTGGAATACAAATTTCCCAGTTGGTAAAAAATTTCTCCTTTAAGTTCAGGTATGTTTACATTCTTTAATAACTCTAAGATTTCCAAATAAAGCTGTATTAAATGATAGCTGGCTCCTTTTTCATTGAATATAATGTTGGCTTTTGAAAGGAGTACTTGAGCTTTAAAAATGGGAGATTCAAAGGAAAAGTATCTAAGAGCATTGTCTAAATGGGCTATAGCTCGGGATGTATCTTTATTTTGAAGGAATTTGGCTTTTATAAATTCCGAAAACACATAAAAATCTTCTCTTTCGGTTAATTCTACATTCATAACTTCTTCCGGATTTAGAAGGGATAACAACTTTTCTAACAACCTGTGTCCCTTAAAATTCTTTAATACAGAAAAATCATTACTTTGTGAAAACTTTAAAATTGTTATAGTATAATCCTTTAATTCTTCATCTTCTAGATAACTTATCTCTTCCTTAGCTTTATCAAAATTTCCTAGATAAATTTCTTTAAAAAATCTCCATTCGCTTGGTATATTTGAAAAATTTAGCTCTAAAATCTCATTGAGATTTTCCGTATTCGTATAAGGTACTAAAATAACTGAGAAAGGAGAAGGAAGAATACCTACTGTTTGAGGAAAAATCTTTTCCCATGCCATTAGCAGCATCCTCCTAAACCATCTGGAGGAAATGGTAATTCTTTATTTGCAACACGGCGAATATAGTTTGCTGCTATTTCCGCTTTTTTCTTTGTAAAGTATCTACCAACTTCTTTCTTTACTATTTCATCTTTAAAGATAACCTCTATATACACTATCCATTGACCTCTACGGTACTCAACAAAGGTTTCTGCAAGTAAAGCTTTATCGGGAAACATATCTTCTTCTCCTTAAAAATATCAATGCGAGAATTCCAATTAGAAAGATGGAAATCGCAAGGATAATATCCTCTATATGAAATAAGCCTATATGTATATGGGGAACGGGTTTGATATGGGCAGAAGCATCGTCTAACATTAATAAAAGTGAAAGTATTAAAAATTTAACCATGATTTACACCTCCTACTAAATTAGTGAGACTATCAAAGTTTTTTCCTCATCAAACCAGATAGCTTTTTTCTTGCCATAAACGTTTCCAGGTGGAAGGATTTCCCATATTAGAGCAGCTCTATCTCCCTTTTTGTTAAATCGTTTCAATAATAATCCGCCCTGTGCTGGTCTTTTTACAGGGGTTATGTAAAGTTTCATATCTTTTGGGAAAACAACTATATTCATGTAATCTTTAAAGTGTTTTTCAGAAAGTTCAGAGGGAAATATTATGTAGCCCTCGGGAGTTATTTCCACTTCATAAGTTTCCCTCAAATCTCTTATATATTTATTAATAATTATATTAATTACCTCTCTGGCTGCCACCTTTACCTCATCAGACATAGGAGCACCTACTTCAAAGTTTTTTCCGTTAATCAAAAATACAGTACAATCTCTGGGAAATGACTCTTTTAAAATTTCTTTACCTATTGCTATAGCTTCAAACCATTTTATGGAATGGAGATTACCCTCTCGCGGATTGGGTAACTCTTCTATTTCTTTTAATGGAAGCTCATACACGGTTCCGGGTTTATCTTCCGTTTTACAAGCATCGATGAAGATAACTTTTTTTGCTCCCTTTATGTGAAAAATTACATCAATACCGGATGTTCCCCCATCAAAAAGTTCTATGTAAGGGGGCACCCCCCTCTCCCAAAGATTTTTTATTATATATGGTCCCACTCCATCGTCTCCCCTTACCGGATTGCCGCATCCTACTATAACAATATCCCTAGGCATAGTTTTACACCTTGCTCTTTGTTTATTTGAAGGTTCCAAGTTTATATCTGGCGAGTTCTTTTCCTTTCTTTTTGTCATAAACGTGAACTGTACATACTAAACAAGAGTCAAAACTACGGGCTACATGGGCTACTTCAATGGGATCTTCAGGATTCTTTATAGGTGCTCCTACTATAGCCTTTTCTATTGGTCCCATTTGACCCTGACTGTCCATCGGCCCTATGTTCCATGCAGTAGGAGTAACTATCTGGTAATTCTTTATTTTTCCATTTTCTATAACAATCCAATCCATTAACGCTCCTCTTGCTGCCTCTGTTCCACCAAAGCCTTTTCCTTCGGGTAATTCCTTAGGTTTTTGGTAAAACCTATCGTCTTGGAAATCTATTTTTCCTAACCACTCTTTTACCCATTTGTAGTACTTAACCGCTTCGTGCATACGTGCTAATACTCTTACCATGACACTTGGACCTATCTCTTCAACTATGTTCCTAAATAGCGGATCAATAGCATGTTCTATTTTGCACGATGCCTGACAACTTTGTTTTGCTTCTTCATATCCTGCTACTACCTGTCTTGCTAAAGGTCCTGCTTCTAATGGTACAGGCTTTCCATTTATGATATACCTTGGAGCTTTAGCCCAAGAATACTTTCCTTGCTTTTTAGCTTCTTCAGGGTCAAGGGGAATGGTATCTTCATCCCAGGGATGTAGTAACCATGAACCTTCGAAGTAGGAATGGGTTATATCTTCTCTAACATTTAAATGGTCGAAAGTATAGTATTTTCCGTTGTAAATTACACCTGATGGAGCAATTAAAGCTTTATTTCTATCTTCTATAGTTGAAACAGGGTAGAAGCTTGGGTCTATGTAAGTTCCACAGGCAATGAAATTTCCGACTCCTTGGCCGTATTTATCAAGACCATTTTCCAGACAAAATCTTATAAACAATCCACAATCCGAGTTATAGTGACTTTCATTTTCTTCAAGCCAATTTAGAATATCCTGCCATGTTTTATTTTCCAACCATCTATCTACCGAGCAACCCAACCAAACTTTTTCTAACCATTCTGTTCTGTACCTTTCAAGGAGTGCATGTGCACGGGTTATGTGGTCCAGTTGAGGTGCACACATAACTCCTCCGGGCACCATAAAGGAAGAGTGGGGCCATTGTCCTCCAAAAAGTGCGTATATTTTTACGGGTATTGCTGATATTTCAAGGCCTATTTTATAACTCGTACCGACAAAGGGTGCCCATCTTCTTACAACTTCATCGTACAGTGAACTCTTTGCGTAATTTTTATTGGTAAAGTCTATAGCAAATATTGCATAGAACCACCTCGGTATAGACTGTAATGTTTCACAAGCTTGGGCTATATTCCTAATCCACCAAGCATTTGGTGGTACCTCTGTTTTCCATGCAGTATCTATAGCCTGTGCTGCCTTATAAAGGTGACTTCCTCCACATATACCGCATACACGGGGAGTTACTATTAGACCTGCCAGCGGGTCCTTGCCTTTAAGGATTATTTCAAATCCTCTGAACATTACGGCTTCGACTTTAACATCTGTAACATATCCATCTTCTACTATAACTTCTGCTCTTACATCTCCTTCTAACCTTGCAAGAGGATCTATAACTAAAGTTTGCTTGTTAGCCATGGCTAACACCTCCTGAAAAGTTAAACTACAAACATATCTTCATTAGCCCATTTAGGTGCAGCTACTCTAGCTGCAGCTGCATGAATCATATAAGTGAGCTTATCTCCTTCATGAACAACCTCTTTAGGAATAACTCCCGCAACTTTTTGGGTTTTGAATATTGTTCCAGGAGCAAGGTCGTAGTGTGGAAATCCGAACTCTGTACATCCAATACAAGGATGTCCTGACCTTTGTTTTGAACTTACACCGTTCCACAGAATTCTATTGCACGGTGCGTGGGTCATAGGTCCCCTACAACCTAATTCGTAAAAGAGACAACCTTTTCGCGTTCCCTGTCCAAATTCTTCAGCAGCAGTTTTCCATTCAAAATATTGAACCCTTGTACAACCTGTTTGGGAAAAGGTTTTAAAGAAGGTCACAGGTCTATTAAACTCATCGAGTTGGATGTCCTCAGCCCTCCCTACAGCTAAAGCTACCAATATCTGAGTAATCCAGTCATAGTGAGCAGGACAACCTGGAATGTTTATTACGGGCAGTCCTCCTTTTGATACAAAATCTGCACCTAAGAAACCACCTTTTTCTGTCTTATGAAATTGTAAACCGGTTGATTCCGTAGGATTAGGAGGAACAGCAGGTATATTACCTTGACATGCACAGTTTCCAACAGCAACTACGTACTTTGCTACATGAGCGAGATCCCAAACCCAATCTTTCATAGGTCTTCCTGCAAACATGTTATATCTTCCTGTTCCATTAGGGCCCAAAATGACTGTTCCTTCAAAAACGAAGATGTCTAAAGGTATTTTTCCTGCAAGTATATCGTTAAGTAAATTTTTAACTTGGTCACCCATTTCAAGGCCTGCAGAAGGGTGCCACAAAATCTCTATATCAAAATCTGTAACCAGGTCACACACAGAAGGATATTCAGCATTTAAAAAAGACATTGTATTTCCATTGCATGCACCACCGTGCAACCAAAGCAAGGTAGCCATGACATTTCCTCCCTTGAGGTTTTTCTCCCTTATAATATGGACAAAAATTTCTGAATGAATATTTATTCTTCTTATGTGTTCGATAAGTTAATTTAATTGATAACATACCAATTACAGACTTAATCTCTAAAGTTAAGAACTTTTTACAAAGGAGGGTACAAATCATGGCTTACAATAAAAGCAATGGTGTAAATTTTCTGAGCAATACAGAGATTAAAGAGGAATTTTTAGAAAATATAGACGATAAAATCGAAATAATCGCTTTCTTGCTTGAAGCTTTAAATGGTTTCATAAAGAGAAGTCCTATAATACTCGAAAGCCTAAATAACGATATTATCAGGATGAGGGAACAATTAGCAAACAAGGGAGATGTAAAAGCTATATCTTCACTTATAGAATTCGTGCTTTCTCCGGAATTTGCAGGATTGGTAGAAGGATTAAAAAGTGCATACATTGAAACCAAGGAGAATGACTACAGAACGAGTATAACGGGATTGGTAAGAGCTTTAACTGATGAAGATATACAAAGAGCTTTGGCTTTCATTCTTTTGGCTTTAAAGCGTATAGGGCAAAATTTGCATAAATAAGGAGTGTTGAACTATGTACGTATTTTTAAGGCAACCCGAGGATGAGATAATAGAGAAATACTTTTCTAATCCAGAGAATATAAAGCACCTGGTAACTTTTCTGAACAGTATTGACGCTCTTGCATACTTTGCAGAGGTTTTACATAAATATGTAAATGTTGACCCTAATTTGAAAACGGCAGTGTATAGCTCCGGTGGGATGAGAGAATCCTACATTAGAGAACACACCGAAAAGCTAAAGTTTATGATTGACGAATTAGTAAGCACACTGGAATTTGGAAACTTAAAATCATTAGCAAGGGCTAACTATGAAGCCTTCTTGGAAGCGAAGAGGGAAAAACCGAAAATGGGTATGTGGAAGGCTTTAAAGGAGTTAAGAGACCCGGAAGTAAAACTAACTATAGGTTTTCTGCTTCTTCTAATGAAAAAGGTGGGGAAAGTTATAGAGGGAGAAGAAGACATCAGGTAATTCATCCACAGATTATCAATCTATATTTACTTTCCTTCTGTGCTTCGCAAGATAAGGTGGAGTTCTGAAATGGGGTTTCCTGTGAACAAAGTAATATCTGGCGATGTGATAGCTTGTATCAAAACCGTAGAAATTAAGTTTCATCCTCTCAAGTTCATGCTTACGGGCTTTTTGGATTTCTTCTAACCACTTAGGATTAGTTCTTTCTCTTTTTTTATTTTCAATGAACTTATGGTACTCGGGAGAGTTTATAAATTCTTTTATTTTACTCCTTAAAATTTTTCTAAACTCCAAAGGAGTTTTTCCGAAAACACCGTCTATTAGTCCTACCTTAAAGGCTGTGTAGGAGCTTATAGGCATTCTGTTATCCATTATTTCTTTCCCTTTATCTAATCCTACCCTCTTCGGGAGAATATAAGTCCAAAACTCGGAACCATATAGATTTCCGATATTTTTATAGTGGGGGTTTAATACTACACCTTTTCTGGCATATACCAGGTCACAGTTTAAAGCCATAAAAACTCCTCCTGCACCGGCGTTTCCTTGCATACCTGCAACTGTTAATTTATCGGTAGTCTTTAGTATTTCCTCACACACGTCATCTATCGCGTTTATATTTCTCCAGCTTTCATCCGGAGGGCTTTCTGAATGTTCTATCGTATTTAAGTTCATTCCGTTCGAAAAGAAATCCTCCTGGCCTAATAAAACTATTGCTTTAATAGGTCTTCTTTTAGCGTATCTTATTGTTTCAAGGAGTCTATAACATTGTTCGGTAGACATAGCACCGTTGTAGAACCTAAAGTATATGTACCCTATTCCTTCTTCTTCTACATATTCAATTTCTCTGTATGTTTTAAAATCCACTCTTTCCCACGGCTTTATAACTAATTCCGGAACCTTATCTGCTAAATGGGGAAGAATCCTTAGCGCCGGCAATTTAATACTTTCCTTTTTAACTTCCCTCAGGTGTGTAATCCAGACTGCTCCGTCCCTCGTGGCTATACATATTGCTTCATCTCTGTGAGCTAGAACTTCTCCTGGTTTTCCCTTTAACTGTTCTTCGGGATAAGCGTTGTAAAGATAGTACTCGTTTCCTTCCACAATTCCTATAGCACCTGGTTGACTGTCGGAGGCATATATTTTTCTCAAAACCGTTTGGGTATCGTCTTTTCCCCAATCTACTCTTCTGTCTTCCCTATCTATCTTGTTCCAGGTAAATTCTCCACTTTGGGGAATAGGTTCAAAGTTTCCTATTTCAAACTTTTCTAAAGCTTCTAATACACACTCAACGGCAGCTTCTGTAACTTCATTTCTGTATACACTTGATTTTCTTGCAAACCTCATGGGGAAAGTTCTGTATGCCCATATATCGCCTGCATCGTATTCCTCCGATGCTTCTATAAGCATTACACCCCACTGCTTAGCGTTGTTAAGAATAGCCCAATCTATCGCGTGAGGGCCCCTGTCTCCGGGAGGTCCGGGATGAACAATTAAGGTTTTATACTTTTTCCACACTTCAGCCGGAATCTTTCTTCTTAGGAAAGGAGCTATTACTAAATCAGGCTTGTAAAGCTCGGCAGCTTCTATCGTAAGCTCTGGGTGAACGTCAAGTTCTATTGAAACATCGTGTCCTCTTTCTGTGAGTTCACAATATAAACGTTGAGAAAGAGAATTGAATCTATAACAAAGAAACAAAATTCTCATTTTGTATAAATTTAATTTCCCTTTTTTAATATATCCTCTACAATTTTTATATCTTCTTCAGTATCAACACCGTGGTAAAAGTTATTTGTCAAAATCACCTTTATTTTTATTCCGTTTTCTAAAAGCCTAAGCTGTTCAAGACCTTCTATTTCTTCAAGGGTGGATTTGGGCAGCGAGCCAAATTTGATGAGGGTTTCTTTCCTGAATCCGTAAATTCCTACATGCTTTAAAGGATAAAAATCATTTTTCTTTCTAAAATAGGGAATGGGAGCACGGGAAAAGTAAAGGGCATATCCTTTATTGTCAATTACCACTTTTACATCTTCCGGACGTTTATAAGCTTCTTTATCCCGGGTAGCCAATGTAACAGCTTCATTTCCTTCCTCCAGAGCATTAAAAATTTTCTCTATATCCTCCTTATAAGCAAAGGGTTCATCCCCTTGATAATTTATTACGAAATCCACATTTAAATCCTTCACGACATACAAAACCCTATCGCTTCCGGAAGGGATTTCGGAAGGAGTAAGTATAACCTCGCACAAATCTTCCACCACCTCTTTTATCTCTTCACTGTCCGTTGCAACCAGTAGCTCCTGACCTGTTTTCTTTAAGTTTTCAACAACCCATCTTATGAGTGGTTTACCTAGAATTTTTCTAAGTGGTTTTTCTTTTAACCTGGTGGAACCTAATCTTGCAGGAATGACTATTAACCTTCTCATTTCAAAAACTTTAGTTTAAATTCATAGAAACAATGAAGGAAAGAGTAATAGTTATCGGTGGCGGACTTGCAGGCTCAGAAGCTGCATGGCGTCTGGCCAATGAAGGGCATAAGGTAATACTTTACGAAATGAGACCTAAAAAATTGACCCCTGCCCATAAAACGGGAAATTTAGCAGAACTTGTATGTAGTAATACGTTAGGAGGATTGGAACTTACAACCGGTGCAGGATTGTTAAAGGCTGAA
This sequence comes from Aquifex aeolicus, assembly GCA_015661465.1. Classification (GTDB taxonomy): domain Bacteria; phylum Aquificota; class Aquificia; order Aquificales; family Aquificaceae; genus Aquifex; species Aquifex aeolicus_B. The sequence goes on along the minus strand of DQVZ01000030.1, from coordinate 1,095 downwards.
ATGAAAATGCTCGGTTCATTGGTTATTGAGGCTGCATCTGTTTCCAGGGTTCCAGCAGGTGGAGCTCTCGGAGTAGATAGAAAAATATTTTCCGAATATATTACCGAGAAGATAGAAAACCATCCCAACATAACGGTTATCAGAGAAGAAATAAAAGAAATACCGGAAGACGACATCGTTATAATAGCTACGGGCCCTCTTACTTCCGAAGCTTTATCCGAGAAGATTAAAGAACTGGTAGGATACGATACGCTTTATTTTTACGATGCAATAGCTCCTATAGTGGATGCAGAAAGCGTAGATTTCAGTAAGGGTTTTTGGGGCTCAAGATACGGCAAAGGAGGAGATGATTATTTCAACTGCGTTCTTTCGGAAGAGGAGTACAAGGTATTTTACGAGGAACTTCTCAAAGCGGAAAAGGTTCAGCCAAAAGACTTTGAAAAAGCAGTGCACTTTGAAGGTTGTTTACCTATAGAGGAAATGGCTCAAAGAGGTTATAAAACCCTCCTTTACGGACCTATGAGACCAGTAGGATTAATAGACCCAAGAACTGGCAAAGAACCCTTTGCGGTAGTTCAACTCAGAAAGGAAAACAAAGAGGGGACACTTCTTTCCTTAGTGGGTTTCCAAACAAAGCTTACCTACAAGGAGCAAAAGAGAGTTTTCAGATTAATTCCGTGTCTGAAAAATGCCCTATTTGTAAGGCTAGGTTCTATGCATAGGAACACTTTTATTCAGTCCAATAAGGTTTTAACCCAATTTCTTAATTTAAGAAAGAAGGAAAATATATTCTTTGCAGGACAAATTACAGGAGTAGAAGGTTACGTTGCATCCTCTGCTACAGGTATCTTAGCTGGGATAAATGCAGGTAGATTAGTGCGGGGGGAAAAATTAATTCAAGTACCAGAGGAAACTATGCTCGGTGCCCTTGTCAAATACATTACTACGAAAGAAGGGGAACTACAGCCTATGAATCCTGTTTTCGGATTACTTCCACCACTGAAGAAAAAAATTAAAGATAAAAGGAAAAGAAAAGAATTTATGGCTAAAAAGGCATTAAAAAGTATGGAAAAATGGATAAAAGATAACAACCTT
>DQVZ01000306.1 GCA_015661465.1 Aquifex aeolicus | reverse complement strand
TCATCCCAAACAACTATGAAATTTTTATCCTTCTGACTTTCAGCTTTCCGTCTGGCTTCCTCATAAGTCAATTTCGTAAGCACCTGCCTCCTTTTGTTGAGTTCATTTAACCTGTATGCAAGTCTTTTTGCCTTATTTTCATCTTCTTCCAGAAGGAGTTTAAGAGCTAAATAAGCTTTCGATATTCGTCCCGCAGAATTGAGTCTCGGAGCTATTGAGAAGTAAACATCTTTTGAGGTTATCTTTCCTTTTAAAGATGCTATATCGAGTAATGCCTTAACTCCCGCTTTCTTTATATTTCCTTTGGCTATATGTTCCAACAAATTTAAACCTTTTACCGCAAATATCCTGTTTACTACGTTAAGAGGCATATAATCTGCAAGCAATCCCAGAGCCACTAAGTCCAAATAAGTTCTAGGGTCTTCTTCCAGATTAAATTCTCTTATAATCGCACATGCAAGATAAAAAGTTAAAGCCGATGAAGATAGACTCTTTAAACTCTCAACGGAACTACCTATTTTGGGATTTACCAGAATGGCTTTCTTAGGAATCTCCTTAGGAACATTATGGTGGTCTATTACAACAGTATCCAACTTAGAATTGTCAATCTCATTGACAGCCGAAGTACCGTTGTCCACTGTAATTAAGAAATCCCCATAGTTCTCGAAAATTTTCATCAGCTGCACATTGAGTCCGTACCCTATTTGTCTATTCGGGAGAATGGGATAAACCTTAGCACCGATTTTCTTAAGAGTTTTATAAAGGATAGATGTTCCGGTAATACCATCAACATCATAATCTCCGTAAATAATTATCCTCTTCTTTTTTTTTACGGCTTCAACTATCCTTTCGAGGGCTTCTTCTAAACCTGCAAGCTCTCTGTAGGTCGGAATATAGGAAAGCTTGGGGTCTAATATAATTTCAGCATCTTTATCAAAACCCCTGTTTACTAGAAGCTGAGCAAGAAGCTTTCCGTATTTGTTTATAAGTTCCCGTGACGGTTGTTTTTCTTTGTAAAGAAGATACCATTTCTTTCCGCTTACCCCTCGCATTATTAATCTTTCATTATTATATTCTTGTAGAAACTGTATCCTTTTAACGTATAGTCAATAGAGGAAACAAGGATAAATAGAATTGAAATAGTCTCGAAATACCTGAGGAACATCTCAAGAAATTCTATCTGCCGTATGTTTAGTATTCCAATAGACAAAAGTGTTAATGAAACAAAAAAAGTAGTTAATTTACCGTATATTGAAGGATTCGGAACAAAATTATATTTTTTCAACACTAACCCTCCAGAAATTAGAAGTATATCTCTCAAGAAAAGGAATAAAAAAATAGAAGTATCTAACTTAACTTTTGATAAAAATGTGTAAGAGATTAGGGCAAAAAAAGTAAAGGTTTTATCCGCAATAGGGTCTAAAAATTTTCCCAAAGTAGTTGAAGCTCTTAGTTTTCTTGCAAAATACCCGTCTAAAAAATCTGTAATGGCTAACACTATTATCAAAAATAGGGAAAATGGGTACAAATCTTTTATGACAAAAAAAGGTATAAAAGGTGAAAAAATTAATCTAAGTAGACTTAGAATGTTTGGAATGTTCATAGATGATTTCTAAAATCTCCTTCAAAACTTCTTCAATTTCTTTACCGGTGGTATCTACTATAATAGCATCTTCCGCAGG
>DQVZ01000268.1 GCA_015661465.1 Aquifex aeolicus | reverse complement strand
GAAAAGTTTGAGCGGTTAATCAATTCTATTCTCCTCAAGAATATTCATTAAATCCTCCAACTCTATTTCTCCTATAACTATTGTTGTGTCAGCCCCCCCATAAGAAATTATCAATTTTTCTTCCAATTTCTGTATACCGCAAGGAAATACTACAAAAGGTCTATCTCCATATTTTTCGTAAATTTCTTTAGGTTCGAGGATATAGGAAGGGGTTACCGCGGTAAAGTATCCCTCTTTATTGATTAGTACGGCAAATACTCTGTAGGCCGATAGTTCTTTGTCCACTCCGTGAATTAAGACGAGATTTTCATCGTTAACCTTAATAGGAGGTGTAGCCCAACCTATTTTACTTTCAAAAGGTGCTTCTTCCATGATGGTTATATTTTCTCCAATTTCTATCTCCTGCAGATTATCCGCATTTATAACCTCTTCTGGAACATTACAAACTGCGAGGTAAAACTTCTCGTTTAACATATGAAGTCTGTGAAATAACATCAATTTATTGGTTTTCACGAGGAAAGCATTTTTATCACTTACGACAAAACTCCTTATTTCTTCCGGCATCCTAAATACCGCTATTTTTTTCCATTTTCCGTTTTCATACCTTGCTGTTACCGGAAGAGTTCTTTCATTTCTTATATCCGTTCTGAAGTAGTTAACTGTTCTGCCACAATAAGTCATCAAAAGTTTTCCGTCTATTTCATAAACACGTGGATCTTCAACTCCCCAAAGGTCATACTTTGTGTCCGGTAAGACCGTAAACTCTGCTTCATAAGTCTTCCTCGATTGGTCGTAAAGTTCTTCCAAGGGAAATTCAAACTCTGCAATTGCACTGGTATAGGTGTAGTATCCCATAATTACTCTTGCATATATTCTGACGTTATTTCCGAAAACGTGAATGGAAGGATTAAAGGCTACCCTTGGAAATTCACCAGGATAGTTTTTAATACGTATGTTATGGCCAGTTATAACCTTTAATCTTTTAACTAAATCAATAGTTTCAAACTTCCTCTTTTCGATAATTTTCTTGGAAAGTTCTGCACACATATTCCTCAACGTAACCATTCCACGATAAATTTTAAAGTAAGAATTTCCAAGATAAAGATATTTGATAAATTTCAATTCGTTATACTTGTTATGTAAAGGAGGAACATAAATGTTTGAAGGCTCAATAGTAGCTCTGATAACGCCTTTTAAGGATGGAGAAGTGGATTATGAAGCATTGGGTAATCTTATAGAGTTCCACGTTAAAAATGGAACGGATGCTATTTTGGTGTGCGGTACCACTGGTGAATCACCAACTCTAACCTTTGAAGAGCATGAACAGGTGATAGAATTCGCAGTAAAGAAAGCTGCGGGGAGGATAAAAGTAATTGCAGGTACAGGTGGTAATGCCACCCATGAAGCGATTCATCTAACTTCCCATGCAAGGCAGGTAGGAGCTGATGGAGCTCTTGTTGTTGTACCCTATTACAATAAACCTACTCAAAAGGGCGTATATGAACACTTTAAAGCTGTAGCTAAGGAGGTTGATATTCCAATAATTATTTACAACATTCCCTCGAGAACCTGTGTTGAGATTTCAGTAGAAACAATGTACAAATTGGTAAGTGAATGTGAAAATATAGTAGCCTCTAAGGAATCCACGCCCAATATGGATAGAATTTCGGAAATAGTGAAGAAACTCGGAAATAATTTTTCGGTATTATCCGGAGATGATAGTCTTACTTTGCCTATGATGGCTCTGGGAGCAAGAGGAGTAATCTCCGTTGCAAATAATATAATGCCGAGGGAGGTAAAGGAACTCACAGCTGCAGCCCTTAAAGGTGATTTCAGGAAGGCAAGAGAAATCCATTACTATTTACATGACTTGTTTAAGGTGCTTTTCGTAGAAACAAATCCTATTCCCGTGAAAACCGCATGTTGGATGCTTGGAATGTGTGAGAAAGAGTTTAGGCTACCTCTTACGGAGATGTCTCCGGAAAATGAAGATAAACTCAGAGAAGTTCTTCAAAAATATAATTTACCTCTTAAAAATTAAATTCCCGGTTCCAGCCCTTTTAAAAGCTTCTCCTTTCAGATGCATTTCTTCTACTTCCTTCTTGGGAATAGAATCCCAAACTATTCCGCATCCAGCGTAGTAGCTTAATTTCTCCTTTTTCCCTATTGCGGTTCTTATGAGTACTGATAGTTTAAAGTCACCGTTAGGAAATATTAAACCCCCAGACCCACAGTAATAAGTTCTCGGAAAAGGCTCCAGCAAGTCAATGATTTCCACAGCCCTTTTCTTCGGTGCTCCTGTTACGGATGCAGGAGGAAATGTATTTTTAACTATATTTTTAAAATCTTTTTTAGTTCTTCCTACTACCGTAGAAACCATATGGTATAGAGTTCTAAATTCCTCGATATCGAAAAGTTTTTCTACCTTTACACTTCCTATTTCCGCTATTTTACTTATATCGTTCCTCATCATATCGGTAATCATCAAGTTCTCAGCTTTTTCCTTTTCACTTTCCAAAAGTTCACTCTTTACACGTGAAGTTCCCTTTATTGGTTTACTTTTCAGAGTTTCTCCCTTCTTTTCGAGGAATAGTTCCATAGAACCGCTGATTATATAAAAATCCTTTAAGTTTAGATAAAATGCGAAAGGGACCGGTTGAAATCTGTAAAAGTTTAAAAAAAGTTCTTTAGGATTTCCATCGAGGAAAAAATCAAATCTATTTGTAAGATTAATCTGATAAACGTCTCCTTTTCTGATAAAGTTTTTTATTATCTCAATTCTTTTTTCATACTCTTTATCACTTAACACCGGTTTATCTAAACTCAAAAATACACTTTTGCAATATGATGGGTTATACTTCTCAAATTTTTTTATTTTCAACAGAATAATTTGCGGTTCATTTCCTTTTTTAATATTAACCTCTAGAGTTTCATTAGATAGAGAGTAGGAAAGGATAACAAAGTATGTAGCTTTAAGTTCAGGTAATTCTTCTATGGAGTCGAAAAATTTGATATCCTCTACAGAGGCCTTGAATATTCCGGATTCATTTAACCAGCTGCCCGAGATAAGAAGCTCCATTTTATATATTCCCTTCGTATGCCCGTGTGTAAAGTTCGAAAACCTCATCCATTCCAACTTCTACAGGATTTACGACGAAGGAGTTTCTTGCACACATGTAAACATCTTCCGTTAGTCTTTCCAGTTTTTCCTTTTCTACACCCAACTCCTTAAGGGTTTTAGGTAATTTAAATCGCTCGATGAACTTAACAAGAACATCCACTGCCTTGTGGGGTTTTTCCTCTTCACCCATCAACTTTGCAAATAGGGCGTATTTTTCAGGATTTCCTTTATAGTTAAATACCGTAACGTAAGGAGATAAAGCTGAAAGACCTTTAGCGTGGGCGACATCGGGGTAATGACCTGATACAGGGTGTTCCATTGCATGAATCAGAGCTACACCTAGATGGTCTATAGCTATTCCTGCAAGCATTGCAGCATAACTCATATACCTTCGAGCTTTCTTGTTTTCAGGCTCCTCGTAAGCTACAGGTAACCACTCGGCTATAAGCTTTATCGCTTTTATAGAGTATTCCTCGGCTATAAAGTTTTCCCTTTTGTTGGTGAGACTTTCCAATGCATGAATTAATGCATCAAATCCGGTAATAGCCGTCAGCTCTGGAGACATCGTGTAAGTAAGTTCTGGGTCTATCAAGGCTACCTTGGGATAATTAAGACTGTGGGAAATTACCATTTTCTCCTTAGTTAAAGGATTTGTGAGGACTGAGAAACGGTTAACTTCACTCCCTGTCCCGGCGGTAGTTGGAATAGTAATAACAGGTCTGTTTAAAAAGGGTATTAACCTGCTACCTTCCGGGTACCTTACGTAATCCCAAGCGTATCCCTCGTTAGAAGAAACTATAGATATGGCTTTTGCCGCATCAAGAGCACTTCCTCCTCCGATACCTACAATAAAATCTACTTTTTCTTTAACCGCTATATCGGCTCCTTTGTTCACCTGCTTGTCCGTAGGATTGGGAGTGATTTCGTCAAATACTATGCATTCAATCCCGTGAGTATTTAGGGAGTGAATAAGTTTATCAAGGGCTCCCGATTCTTTGGTACTCCTTCTTCCGGTCACAATAAGAGCTTTGAATCCGAAACGTCTCCCTACTTCCCCAGCTTTATTTATTGCTCCTTCACCGAAGAATATTTCAACAGGTCTATACTCGTTAACGATTGTCATAAAGAAAAAATATATACGTCGGTACAATCCATTGGGT
>DQVZ01000055.1 GCA_015661465.1 Aquifex aeolicus | reverse complement strand
GTAAACCTTCTTGCGGAAAGACCAAAACTGAGGATGTGGACTGTGGATATAAATATCAAAGCTGTGGAAATTACTAAAGAGAATGCAAAACTTCACAATGTAAGCGATAGGTTAACGGTTCTGCACGGAAATGCCTTTGAGCCAGTAAAGGGAATGAGGTTTGACTTAATAGTTTCAAACCCACCTTATATTCCTGAGAGATACTGGAACGAACTGGCTGAGGAAGTTAAAATGGAAGGCTACACTTCCCTCATAGGAGGTAAAAAGGGATATGAGTTTTACCAGCTTATAGCTGAAAAGTCCGAAGAGTTTTTAAAGCCTGAGGGTTTTATTGCTCTTGAAGTCGGACATAACCAAGGAAGGGTAGTTAAAGACATTTTCGAATCAAAGGGTTTTGATGTAATAGTATTCAAAGATTACGCAGATTATGATAGAGTTATAGTTGCGAAAAAATGGAGCTGATAGGTTTTATTATAGGAGTTCTATTCTTTATATTCCTTGAAGGTTTCTTTGCAGGTTCGGAGATAGCATTGCTTAATGCGGATAAGGGAATTTTGAAAGCGGTTTACAGAAAAAAAAGGTACGGCTTTATAAAACATTTCCTCGAAAATCCCGAGGAATACATAACCCTTACAATGCTTGGTTATACCCTTTCCATAGTCCTTGCCTCCACACTTTATACGCTTTTTCTTATGAATCTCTCAAAATATTTTCCGATAATTGAGGGAAAGGAGGTTCTCTTTGCGGAGACACTTGTGATTTTTACTCTGATTATCGGTGAGATAATACCTAAAAGCTTATTCCAACATTATGCGGATAAAATAATCATACCCAGCTTATTTATTCTCGATAAACTACGTTTAATTCTTAAACCCGTTCTTATCTTTACAAAAGTAATAAGCAGAACGATAGCTAAATACTTCAGTAAATCCGAAGAGAAGGTAAGAAGGGAAGATTTAATAAATCTTTTAAGAGAAAAGAAGACCTTTTCGGAGTCTATAGGGTATATAGTTTCAAATATTCTCTCTTTCAAAGAGAGGAGAATAGGCGAAATAGTGAAACCCCTTTACGAGGTGGTAATGATACCCGATACCGCCACAGTAAGACAGGCAATAGAGCAGATAAATAAAAGCGGGTATTCCAGAATTCCCGTTTACAGAGAAAGAGTAGATGACATAGTAGGATATATAAGTGCTTACGATTTGATTGACAAGAACTTAGATGAATCCATAAAAACCTACATAAGAAAAATACTTGTTTTCAGCGAGTATACTCCTCTTCCCGAAGTGCTGAGGGTTTTTAAGGAAAAAAAGGAACACATATCTGTCGTAGTGGATGAAAGAGGAGTAATACTCGGCATTGTGTCAATAGAGGATATATTTAAGGAGATTTTGGGAGAACTTGCCTCGGAAGACAGTGAAAAACCTCTTATAAAAGAGGTTAGCAAGGATACATGGGTCGTAGACGGAAAAATTGAGGTGAATGAATTCAGGAGAATTACGGGAATAAATATTCCCGACGGCCAGTACAACACCTTAGGAGGTTTCCTGACCTACAAATTTGGAAGAATTCCCAAAAAAGGGGAAATTGTTAAATTCGGCGGCTACTCCTTCAAGGTTGTGGATGCAGATGCCAGAAAAGTAAATAAAGTATTAATAGAGAAAAAGTAGAAGGTATTTCACGAATTGAGTGGAGAATAAGAAAATTGGCGGTGTTTTCTGTAAAATATTTTCATGCGTTGGAGTAGATACTTTCTCTTCACAGAAAAGGAAGAACCCAAGGAAGTGGAAGCTCCATCCCATAGATTACTGCTAAAAGCTGGTTTCATAAAACAGGTATCCGCAGGGATTTATGAACTACTGCCTCCGGCTTATAGGGTTCTCAAAAAAATTGAGAACATAGTAAGAAAAGAAATGGATCGTAGCGGAGCCCAAGAACTATTACTTACCGTTTTAAATCCGAAAGAACTTTGGGAAGAAACAAGAAGGTGGAATACTTACGGTGACGAACTCTTCAAACTAATAGATAGAAACGGAAGAGAATATTGTCTGGGACCTACTCATGAGGAAGAAATTACGGATTTGGTGAGGAAAGTTGTACGTTCTTATAGACAACTTCCTTTAATCCTTTACCAAATACAGGTTAAATTCAGGGATGAAAAAAGACCCCGTTTTGGACTAATAAGGGCTCGCGAATTTATTATGAAGGATGCTTATTCCTTTGATACAGATGAGATGTCTGCAATGATTTCCTATGAAACCATGAAATTCGCTTATCAGAGAATTTTCAACAAACTAAGACTTAACGTGATAATGGCAGAAGCGGATGTTGGACAAATAGGCGGGTCTATGTCCCATGAGTTTATAGC
>DQVZ01000108.1 GCA_015661465.1 Aquifex aeolicus | reverse complement strand
TCAGCAGCTATTGCCCTTTCTGCGGATTTAATAAGGGAAGAAGTAAGAACCGTAGCATTTGCCCATATAGGAGCTGCTATAGGTATGACTTTTGCATTTAGCATAATTATAGCTCCTTTCTTAGCAGGTAATTTCGGAGTACCTCTTATTTTCTTCATTACGGGAACGTTTTCACTTTTAGCTCTGCTTTATTTGTGGGTTTTCATTCATGAGCCTAAAAAACATAAGAAAGAGATAGAACCGTTTCTAAGGCTTCTTCCGAAAATTTTGAAAGATAAGAATCTATTGGCTGTGGACTTATCAATAGGGATTCTTCACATGTTTTTGGTTTCTATATTTACCGTAATTCCAATAGAGTTAATTGAAAGGTTCAATCTACCTAAGCCTGAACACTGGAAAATTTACCTTCCGGTTATACTGATATCACTGGCAATAATGATTCCCGCAATAATAATGGCTGAGAAGGGAGAGAAAATAAAACCGGTTTTTCTTTCGGGAATAACATTAATTTTTTTAGGGTTTTTAAGCCATTTAGTGCTTCAGAACTTTTTGGGAGCTGTACTACTGCTTCTTTTCTTCTTTATAGGTTTCCACCTTCTTGAGCCTATATTGCCGTCTATGCTTACAAAATTCGCAGGAGAAGAAAAAAGGGGAATCGCAGTAGGTGTTTATAACACTGTACAGTTCGTAGGAGCCTTTATAGGGGGAATTATCGGAGGAATATTCCTAAAGGTGGGAGCTTTTTACATGCTTATAACAAATTCAGTGCTCTCTGTTTTATGGATTCTCTCTATTGCCGTATGGATAAAGGGAGTGGAAATAAAGAAAAAACAACGTTAGCCATAAAGGGATATTCTCGTTTCTTTCTTTTCCATATATCCTTTTCTGAGTTTATATCCCTCTTCCGGATACAGTCCGTAAAATAGATTCTGGACATGGTTTCCTTCCACGAAGAAGCACCATCTTTCTACAGCACTTCCTATGAGGATTGAAGCGTAGATAATCCATAAAAGGAATGTATTAATTGTTCCGGTTATATAGATGTATAAGAGTAGGAATAACGGGATAACAAAGGTGAAAAGGTATGCCAGAGGAATAAAAGTTGGAAGCATTTGCTTTCCCTTGGCGTAATAAAATTCCGTTGTGCAGTAATTGTCCGTGGTAGAACCCTTGTCAATAACTCTTATAGGTCTGTTGTGGGGAAGATTTAGAGCTTCATTGAGAGTGGGTCTTTTTATGTAGAACTGCCTTATGTTGAATGCTATTCTGAAACCTAACCCTAATCCTACAAATAAGAATGTCAGGAATAAAAAAGTAGCGGTATAGGGGAGATTATAGGAATAGGAAATTATTGTAAAAGCTGAAGAACCAAGCATTAAATACATCAACAGATAGTAAATAACTGTAATTCCTGTATTCCATTCAAGAACAAACTTGTTAGAAGCGTAAATCATAGCGGTCGAGTATCCGCTAAGGGTTCCCAAAATCCACGTGATAATACCGAACGTATGTTCAAGAAATGGAGAAATTTCAAAATATTTAAGAACCAAATATATAAGTAATGTAAATCCGTAAGCTCCGCTGAAAACTGCTTCTCTTGAAAGCCAGGAGGTGTTAAATCTCTTGATAGCTTTCCAAGCTCTGAGTTTATGCCCTAGGTGAAAAGAAGCACCTACAGCTCCTATACCTATAAGTATTGAGCTGATTATTCCGGAAAGTATGACTACATCTTTCGGAAGTCCCTGGCCTTTTCCGAAAATGGTAAGGAATTCTATAAAGTATGTAAAGATAAATAAACCTATAGAGGTTCCCGCAGTTAGGAAGAAAAATATAAGGGAAATCGGTGGATGCATATTTTAACCCCCTTTATGGTAATTGTTCAAATGTAAACTCTACAGACTCTTGTTTTTCTTGGACAGCAGTTTTTGTAGCGGTATGATGTCTTCTCAGCACTTCAAGGAATAAGGGATTATCAGGTTTTAAAATGTGCTTTTCGAACTCTTCGAGATTAATCTTAGTTTCCTGCCTCGGTAGATAGTGGTTAGCGGGATTCGTTCCCATATCGGGGAATAAAACGAAACCGTTTCTTTCCTTAATAAGCTTATAGACTTCGCTGTTGGGGTCTTCTATGTCTCCGAAAAATCTTGCCCTTGCAGGGCAGGTAAGAACACATGCAGGTTGTCTATGTTCGGGAGGAAGTGTTTCATCGTAAATTCTATCTATGCAGAGGGTACATTTCTTCATTACTTTGTCCGCTTCATCAAACTCTCTACAACCATAAGGGCAAGCCCATGAACATAATTTACATCCTATACAGTCATCGTAATTTACCAAGACTATTCCGTCTTGTTCTCTTTTGTAGCTTGCTCCCGTTGGGCATACTGGTACACAAGGAGCATCCTGACAATGAAGGCAGGACTTTGGAAGATGGAAAACTTGAGTTTCCGGAAATTCCCCTATTTCGTAAGTAAATATCCTGTTGTACCATACTCCGGAAGGACTTGCTCCGAAGGGGTCATAATCAGATAGAGGTCCAAAGGCAGCCTGTGTATTCCACTCTTTACAGTTTGTAGCACATGCATGGCAACCGACGCAAGTATTTAAATCTATAACTAATGCATATTGAGGCATTTTTCACCTCCTTTAGTTAAGGTTTATACCTAAGAACATTACTCCATCTCTCCTTAATGTAAGGTAGAGGTTCAACTTTAAACTCAGGAACAGTTTCCGGTGCTTGGTCTTCAGCTTTGTAAACTCTCACTTTAGTATCAAACCAAGCGAGGTGTCCCGTAATCGGGTCACCGTAATAAAACTCTCTTCCTCCCATTCTTATAGAGTGAGGTATTACGTGGTTAAGTAGAAAACCTTGATGAGCTTCTTCCGCATTGGGTTTAAGACCCCAAGCTCCTGCCATCTTACCTATGGCGTTCCAAGTCCACACCGAATTAGGTTCTGTACATTCTGTTAGAAATACTTGACATTTTACTTTCCCTATTCTGGATTCTACCCATACCCAATCTAGATGTTTTATACCCAGCTTCTTAGCAGTTTTAGGATTCATATAGAGATAATTTCTCGTAGAAATTTGCCTGAGCCATGCGTTTTGAGAATCCCAGGAGTGGTACATCCATTGAGGTCTTTTTGTAAAAGCATAAAGAGGATAATCATTTCCGCTTACTTCCTCTTCAAAGGGAGGATACCAGAAGGGAAGTGGGTCAAAGTATCTTACAAGCCTTTCTCTGATGACCGGGTCATTGGGAGGTTGATTTTCACCTTCCCAGAGACCTTGACCTGCAAGTCTAAACTTTTGAAGGGTTTCCACATAAAAGTTCATTATTATCGGCTCTGTTCTTTTAACGAACTTAACGCTCTTTGCCCACTCTAAATAATCCTTATTGACATGTCTGTAATATCTCATATGTTCGGGAAGTGGATAATAGAAAAAGCCTTTATTCTTTGCATACATTTCAAGTTGATTAGGATTTGGCTCTCCTACAAAGTGTTTATCTCCGTTTTTACCTCTCCAACCTGCTAATGCTCCCACTCCAGGTTGAGGTTGCCAATTTATGAGGAAATCCTTCCAATCTTTATACTTGGGTGTTCCATCTTCATTTACAAATCCCGGAAGCCCAAGTTTAGTTCCTAACCTTACCATTATTTCTCCCCAGGGGAGAACATCGAGTTTTTCACCGTTTATATCTTTAGGTTCTACTATCGGTTGTCTTATCGCATCCACCGGTCCAGATGCCACGGAAGGTGGTCTGTCCAGTAGTGATAGAGCAAACCATTGTTCAAGATAGGTAGCATCCGGAAGAACTAAATCCGAGTAAGCAACCATTTCACTGTAGAAAGCGTCTATTGTTATTATCTTCGGGATTATATAGTTTCCGCTTGCGTCTTTTGCCGTAAGAGCTTCCAGTATATAGGGTATGTTCTGGGATGAGTTCCAGGCCATATTAGCCATGTAAATTATGAGAACTTCTATATCGTAAGGGTCTCTTTCATATGCAGCGGGAATTACATTTTGTATTAGTCCGTGAGCTGCTATAGGGAATTCCCAGCTGTAAGCTCTATCTATCCTCAAAGGATTTCCTTTATCATCAACTAGGAGGTCGTCCGGGCTTTGAGGTATACCTAGATGGGGACCATAAGGTTTACCGAATTTAAGTTCATCCAAGGATTTTATTTTCTTTGGTCTTGGTAAATCATCTATGTGTTTGGGATACGGAGGTTTTGCAAGGTGTCCTCCCGGTCTGTCTATACATCCCAGAAGCATCATGAGAACAAAAACAGCTCTTGCGGTTTGATATCCGTTAGAGTGGGAAGCTATTCCTCTCATTATGTGGAAGGATACAGGCCTTCCTTTCATGGTTTTGTGTTTCCTTCCCCATACGTCAGTCCATTCTATGGGAAGTTCTATGGGATTGTATAGGGCTGTTATGCCGAGTTCTTTTGCTATTCTTTCTATAGTTTCTGCAGGGATTCCCGTAATCTTTTCAACTTTTTCCGGCGTGTAATCTTTGACAATTCTCTCTGCAAATATGTCAAATGCAGGTCTTACTTTGTAACCTTCCGGAGTTTCAAACTCACCTATGAAGGCCGGTTCTAAATTATCAGGTACTATTCTATCAGCTGGTTTGAAGCTATTTGACTTTTTATCAAATATCATAGGTTTTCCTTCTTCGTTTCTGTAGAATAAGCCATCCTTTGGTGTTCCGGGAGCCTGAATCACCAGCCATGGAGCGTTCGTAAACTCTTTAAGGAATTCCCAATCTATCAGGTTGTACTTAAAAAGTACATGAGCAAGACCCAGTATGAATGCTCCATCGGTACCGGGTTTTATTGGTATCCATTCATCTGCAATTGCTCCGTAGCTCCACCTTACCGGGTTTACGAATACGAATTTACCGCCTCT
>DQVZ01000283.1 GCA_015661465.1 Aquifex aeolicus | reverse complement strand
TCCGGGTGTATGTATTATAAGGTCTATAGGCATATCATACGGGGTCATTCTGATAGCTCTTAAAACCCTTTCACTGTCCTCAATCGTTATAAATCTGAAAATGGGGATACCAAAGAATCCGATTTGTTCCTGTCTGTGTATCATGGTAATTACTCTGCTTTTCCTCTTCGCCTCTAATTTTTTTATCACTTCCTCCCTTGCACGTATGAGAGCCATTCGCTTGTACCAAGGGGAGAATATTATGAATATGAAGATTAGAAACCACAGCAAACTGAAGATGTAGGAAAATGGGTCATAGTAGGGCATTTTTTATTTACCTCCTCGTAAGAATTTCCTAACTACATATTCTACGATAAATCTGGCACTTTCTAGTTTACTGCTAAAAGAAAACTCCTTGACTTCTTCTTTTGTAATTAAAAAACCTTTGTGATGTTGAGTTCCCATAACTTCGGTGGGATTGGCTACTATTAAGTCCAGGTTTTTCTTTATTAATTTTTCTCTTGCGTATTCTATTAACCTTTCGCTTTCCAAAGCAAAACCTACGATTATTTTACTTCCCTTAATTTTTCCGAGTTCTTGGAGAATATCAACGTTTTTTACAAATTCTAAGGTTATACTTTCTCTCTTCTTTATCTTTTTACTCTCGGTCTTTACAGGTTTGAAATCCAAAACCGCCGCGTTCATTATCACTACATCCGACCAATCGAATTTTTCTAAAACTTTTTTTCTCATCTCCTCTGCGGTTTTCACCCTATCTATTTCGATTTCGGGTGGCTCTTGAGCCGTAGTAAAGCCGGATATTACTTTTACCTCTGCTCCTTTCCATCTGCAAATTCTTGCGAGAGAAAAGCCCATCTCTCCGCTGGATTCGTTTGATATAAATCTAACAGGGTCTATATACTCTCTTGTTGCACCGCAGGTAATCAAAACTTTTTTTCCCTTTAGACTTTTTTCTTCAAGATAGTAATAAATCCAGTCTATAAGCCGTTCTTTGCTTGCAAGTTTTCCCTCTCCTACTTCTTCACAGGCCAGGACTCCGAACTCTGGCTCTACAACTATGTGTCCGATTTCTTTCAGTTTGTTTAAGTTTTCCTGCACTTGAGGAGATTTGTACATTACCGTGTTCATAGCAGGGGCAACAATCAAGGCTTTGCCGTACGCTAAGACGGTTGTAGTAAGAAGGTTGTCCGCAATACCGTAAGCTATCTTCGATATGGTATTTGCCGTTGCAGGAGCTATCAAGAATACATCTGCCCATCTTGCCAAATTTATATGGGCTAGGGGTTCACTGAGCCAGTCTTTGTCGGTGTAAGATTTATTTCCGCTCAAAGTTTCAAAGGTCATAGGAGATAGGAATTTCTCGGCAAATGGTGTAAGAACAGTCTTTACATTATGTCCTTCTTTCTTGAGTTCCCTTATTAAATCGCAAACCTTGTAAGAAGCTATACCGCCGCAAATCCCTATTAAAACATTAACCATAGAAAAAATTTAAAAGGGAGAGAACGGAAATTAAAGCTTGAGATTTTTAATTCTTTCTGCAGCTTCTAAGAGTCTCTCCGTAGGAACGGTTAAAGATATCCTGAAATATCCCTCTCCGTACTCACCAAAACCGTTTCCAGGTGTGCAAACTATTCCCACTTCATCTATGAGTCTCCCTACAAATTCTGCAGAGGTGTATCCCTTTGGAACTTTTATCCAGAGATAGAAAGTATAATCGCTTTTGTAAATTTCAAGACCTATCTTCTCCAGTGCTTCCGTCATTATTTTCTTTCTCTCCCTGTAAACGTTCCTTATCTTTTCTGCTTCTTCTTCGGAAAGGTTAAGTGCTGTAATTGCGGCATCTTGGACTACTCCGAACTGACCACTATCTACGTTGGTCTTCACTTTACCAAGACCAGCAACCAATTCTTTGTTTCCGACTGCCATGCCTATACGCCATCCGGTCATATTGTAAGTCTTTGATAAAGAGTGAAATTCTATGGCTACGTCTTTTGCTCCCGGGACTTGGAGTATGGATGGTGGTTTTTCCGTTCCCGTGTAGATTTCCGAATATGCGTTATCCGAGGCTATTATTACATTATTCTCCTTTGCCCAATCTACCAGTTTTTCGTAAAACTCTAAGGTAGGGGGTGCAGAGGTTGGGTTATTGGGATAATTAATCCAGATTATTCTCGCTTTTTCCGCTACGTCTTTAGGAATAGAGTCCAGGTCAGGTAAGAAATTGTTTTCCTCTTTCAAAGGAACGGTGTAAGGTGTTCCTCCTGCGAAAATAGTCCCTATTTTGTAAACGGGATACGCGGGGTCTGGGCATAAGACTATGTCCCCCGGGTTTACGAAAGCTAAGGGAAAGTGAGCTATTCCTTCCTTCGAACCTATTAAAGCGATAACTTCGCTTTGTGGGTCAAGGTCTACACCGAATCTTTTCTTGTACCAATTTGCAACGGCTTCTCTGAAGGTAAGCTTTCCTACGTAGGAAGGGTATCGGTGATTCTCGGGATTTTCAAGTGCTTTCTTTGCAGCCTCTAATATCGGCTTCGGTGTGGGCATATCAGGGTCACCCACACCTAGGTCTATCACATCCACACCTTGTTCTATCTTTTCCTGTTTTTTTCTATCGAGTTCTGCGAATAAATACGGTGGTAAAACCTTTAACCTATCAGAATATTCAAACACTTCCTTGACCTCCTTTCTGGGATTTTGAAAAAAGATTTTACAGGAAAAGCCCTCTTTCAGTTGTTAATTTAAGGATTATGGATTAAAGAAGTAAAGCAAGAATTGAGGGAAATAAGAGAGCTTCTGATACTGTACAGTTAAAACAGATTTAAGATTTCCAAATAACTCTCTCTGGTTATTATCGTATCCCTGCGGTATGTATCTCTCTCGTAAGGGAAATCTTTTCTGAAATGGACTCCTCTGCTTTCCTTTCTGCTCAGAGCTCCCTCTACCGTGCAGAAAGCGACCAGGAGTATATCAAGTAGCTGCCTGTTTGAGAATGTTGGCTCCCAATTTACAGATTCCTTAATCCATCTGGATAGAATTTCCTTCGCTTCACTTAAATCCTTTTCATTCCTTTCCAATCCTACCTTATCCCACATCAGCTTTTTGAGTTTTTTTATACCGAAAGATGGTTTAGAATTACCCTTCCTCTCATTTTTGAAATGAGTTTTCGATATTTTGTAGAGTTTCGTTTCCAACGCTATTTGATAAGCAGCTCTGAATCCAAAAACTATCCCTTCGAGTAAAGAGTTGGATGCTAAGCGATTTGCTCCGTGAACACCGGTGCAGCTACACTCTCCTACCGCGTAAAGGCCGTTTACTGCAGTTCTTCCTCTGTCATCTACTTCTATCCCTCCTATATAGTAATGGGCTGCAGGGTTTACCGGAATTAAATCCGTATAGGGATTCAATCCTTTTTCCTTTAAGAAACCGTATATAGTGGGAAACCTCTCCTCCAATTTTATCCCTTTTTTTACCAAGGGAGAAAAATCTAGAAAAACTTTTCTACCTCCCTTTAACTGTCGATATATAGCCCTTGCGACTTCATCTCTGGGTAGGAGTTCATCCACAAATCTTTCACCTTTGTCGTTCACAAGAATAGCTCCCTCTCCCCTTACCGCTTCCGAAATTAGTAGATTTGAATTTTTCAGCACAGTGGGATGGAATTGAATGAACTCCGGGTTCTTTACATTGGCTCCCACCCTTAAAGCTATTCCTATACCATCTCCCCTCACCTTTTGTGGGTTGGATGTGTAATAATACATGGATGCTGCTCCGCCGGTAGCGAGAACGACAAAAGCAGTTCTCACGAAATTCAGCGAGCCGTCTTTTGCAGCATAAAGTATTCCTTGAACCGTGTTTTCTCTTATAAGAATTTCCTGAGTTTCTCCTTCAATTATGGGTATTTTGTATTCTTCGACCTTATTTAGAAGCTTTGTATATATTTCCCGCCCTGTATAGTCTTTTACTTTGAGAACTCTGGGTTTTGAATGTCCTCCTTCGAGGGTGGTTTCGTAAAAGCCATCTTTCTTATCGAAATTAACCCCCCATCTCTCGAGGTCTACTATCCTGAGGATTCCCTCGTAGGTAAGAATCCTGGTATGTGTTTCATGATTTAGATACCTTCCGGCTTTCAAAGTATCACAGTAATGAAGATATGGACTATCGTCCGGAAGGACTGCCCCCGCTATTCCTCCCTGTGAGAAGTAAGTATTACCTATCCCCCTTGTAATAATTACAGGATTTAGCCCTATTTCTTTAAGGTATAGGGCTGTGGCTAATCCTGCTATACCGCTGCCGCATACAATTACCTGAGCTTCATTTTCGGAAAACTTAGAAGTATCAAATTCTAGAAAGTAATTCATTTTCAAGTATTTTAACAATCAAGGATGTGAGTTTCTGAGGGTCGTGCCTTACAAAATCTCCTGTTTCTCCTATTAAGTCTTCCGCATAGACTGTTATGCCTTCCTTAGCTATTTTTGTTATGTCAGGAGTCACGGGTTCCTGATTTTGCTCAAGATACTTCCTGAGAAGAGCATCCGAAGGCATCTTTGTATTTACTATTGCAACGTCTACTTTATCTAGCTCCGAAAATTCAAGAAACTTTTGAACGTGGTCATAGGCGGTAAAGTTATCGGTTTCCCCGGGTTGTGTCATTACGTTTACCACAAAAATCTTAAGGGCGCTACTATACTTTATCACTTCTTTTATATCGTGAACGAGAAAATTGGGAAGAATGCTCGTGAAGAGACTTCCCGGTCCTATTACTATAACATCGGCCTGTGAAATCTTCTCTAGGGCTTCTTCTGGAGCTTTAGGATTTTGCGGCTCAAGCCATATCTCTTTTATCTTATGGCCTTTCCTTCCGTATTCGGTTATCTTATCTTCACCTTTGATTATTTCACTGTTGTCGAATTCCGCTGCCAGGTTTACATTTTCATCGGTTGAGGGAATTATGTTTCCCTTGGTTTTCAAGATTTTTGAGGTAAGTTTTACAGCTTCTAAGAAACTTCCTGTTATATCGGTAAGGGCTGTTAAGAAAAAGTTTCCGAAAGCGTGTCCTTGTAGACCATCCCCTTTAAACCTGTATTGGAAAAGCTCTTGCATGAGTTCTTCTGCTTC
>DQVZ01000072.1 GCA_015661465.1 Aquifex aeolicus | reverse complement strand
TTAAAAAATTTGAAAGGTTTCATGAAGATTTAAAGAGACTTTTTAGAGGTGTTTGATATGAGAAAAACCCTCTCTATATTGGACGGTTCTTCTTTTGTATACAGAAGCTTTTTCGCTCTACCAAATCTTTCAACGAGCAAAGGCTTCCCTACAAATGCAATATACGGCTTCCTCAGAATGATTTTTGCCTTGATAAAAAAGGAGAAACCCAGATATCTTGTTGTGGTTTTTGACGCTCCTGCAAAAACAAAACGGCAAGTCTTATACACCCAGTATAAAAAGCAAAGACCAAAAACACCTGACCCCCTAAAGATTCAAATTCCGGTTTTGAAGGAAGTCCTAAAATTAGCAGGTATCCCTATTCTTGAAATTCCTGGATACGAAGCAGACGATATAATAGCATTTCTCACAAAAAAGTTTTCCGGCGAATCTTTCAGTGTAAAAATTTACTCTCCGGACAAAGATTTGCTGCAGCTTGTATCTGATAAAGTTATAGTGGTAAACCCTATGAACGAGGAAGTGTTTAATGAAAAAAAAGTAGTAGAGAAATTCGGTGTAAAACCTCAAAATATTCCTGACTACCTTGCCCTGGTAGGAGATAAAGTAGACAATATTCCGGGAATAAAGGGAGTAGGCCCTAAAACCGCTATAAATATTCTGAAGAAGTTCGGAAATATTGAGAATATCCTGGAAAATTGGGAAGCGTTTAGAAAACACTATCCAGACGCAGATAAAGAAGAGCTTGAGCTATCCTATAAATTAGTAAAGCTTTACACAGACATTGACTTGGAAGTATCTGAGGAAGACCTTAAACTCAATAAGCCAGATTTTATAAAGCTTAAGCAAAAGCTTCAGGAGCTCGAGATGAGAAGTCTGTTGAAGGAAGTGGACAGAGTTTTTAAAACTACAACACAAGCTCCCCTATTCTGAATATATTTTTCTTAAAATTTTCAAATTTACAATGTCCATATTTCCTTCCTTTGGTGTTTCAAGGTAATAGGGAAGCGTTGAAAAGTATTCATCTTTCAGGAGATTCCTAAAACCTTTAAGCCCTATATAACCCCTTCCTATATGTTCATGTCTGTCCTTCCGTGCTCCCAGTGGAACTTTACTATCGTTGGCATGTATTGCTTTAATACTTTCAAGACCCACAGTTTTTTCAATCTCTCTTTTAAATTCACCAAAACCCTCCTCTGTGTTTATCTCATAACCGTAAGCGAAAGCATGACAAGTATCGAGACATATACCCAGTCTTACACCATTTAGACATTTTATAATTTTTCCCAATTCTGAAAAATTCTTCCCTATATCTCCCCTTTCTCCCGCGGTGTTTTCCAATAAAACCGTCGTAAATTTCGGTGAGTACTGAGAAAAAACTTCCTCAAGGGATTTTATAACTTTTTTTAATCCTTCTTCTTCGTCTATACCCGTAGCTGTTCCCGGGTGAAAGTTGTAATAATGAATACCTACTTCATCACAGAACCTAAGCTCCTCGAGGAAAACCTCTATTGATTTTTTTCTTAAATCCTCATTAGGAGAAGCAAGGTTAAGAAGGTAGGGTGCATGAACTATTACTGGCGCATTAAATTCTTTCAATTTTTCAATGAATGTCTTCTTGGTTTCTTTACTTACCCCCTTCCACTTCCAAACTCTGGGACTCCGTAGAAAAAATTGAAATACTTCAGCTCCTATCTCTCTTGCCCTTAAAAAAGTTTTTGTAATGCTACCGGAAGCGGAGACGTGAGCACCGAACAAAGCCATCAGGCGTAAACCTTTTGAATTTTTAACTCTTCCCTTATCGCAGATAGAAGTTTATTCATTGCTTCTTCATAAGAATTTGCCCTTA
>DQVZ01000211.1 GCA_015661465.1 Aquifex aeolicus | reverse complement strand
TTTTGCATTAAAACCCTTTTGTGAAATTCTATATTCGTTTTTATATTCTTACCCTCTATTACGAATTCTTCCAGTGCTCGTCTTCCTCTGGCTATAGCTTCTTCTCTTGTATTTCCCCAAACTATCAACTTTGCAAGTAATGAATCGTAATAAGGAGGTACAGAATAACCCTGATATATGTGCGTATCTACCCTTATACCCGGTCCACCGG
Organism: Aquifex aeolicus; assembly: GCA_015661465.1. Taxonomy (GTDB): domain Bacteria; phylum Aquificota; class Aquificia; order Aquificales; family Aquificaceae; genus Aquifex; species Aquifex aeolicus_B. The sequence goes on along the minus strand of DQVZ01000211.1, from coordinate 3,674 downwards.
GAATTCTAAGTTTTTCTATTAAACCGGGTGATGGCATGAAAGTATCCGGGTCTTCTGCATTTATACGAAATTCTATAGCAAATCCTTTTATCTCTATTTGCGAGAGCTTTATCTCTTCCCCCATAGCTGCTAAAAGTTGAAGTTTTACTATATCTAAACCTGTTACCATTTCCGTAACAGGATGTTCTACCTGAATTCTTCCATTCATTTCCATAAAGTAGAAGTTTCCTTCTTCATCCATCAAGAACTCTACCGTTCCTGCTGAGGTATAACCAAGTTCCCTACAAAAATCTGCAACCTTCTTAGCTATTTCTTTTCTCTTATCTTCACTTACTGAGCTACTCGGAGATTCCTCGATTAGTTTTTGATGTCTCCTTTGAATTGAGCATTCCCTTTCCCCCAACACGTAAATGTTTCCGTATTCATCCGCTATAACTTGGAATTCAATGTGCTTAGGGTTTGTAACGTACTTTTCTAAGTATAATCTTCCGTCCCCGAAAGAAATTTCCGCTTCCTTTTTAGCTACAGGAAACTTTTCCCTTAGCTCTTTCTCATCTCTGATTATTCTTATACCTCTTCCGCCGCCACCCGCTGCTGCCTTTATTACTATGGGATAGCCTATATAGGAAGCTAGTTTTAAGGCTTCATTAAATTCAAGAGGTTCTTCGCTTCCCGGGACAAGCGGTAAACCTACCTTTTTAGCCACTTGTTTTGCTAAAACTTTATCTCCTATTTTGGCTAAAACTTCTGAGGTTGGACCTATAAACTTGGCTCCGCTTCTTTCCACTATCTCGGCAAATTTAGGGTTTTCGGATAAAAAACCGTATCCCGGATATACTGCATCAGCTTTACTAACTTCAAGGGCTGCCATGATTTTCGGTATGTCAAGGTAACTCTCTGAAGGACTTGCAGGACCTATACATATAGCCTCATCGGCAAGTTCTACGTGTAGACTGTTTTTATCCACCTCTGAATATATTGCTACAGTTTTCAAACCCAGTTCCCTGCAAGCTCGGATAGCTCTTACCGCAATTTCTCCCCTGTTTGCTATTAAAACCTTTTTGAACATTAAATAAAATTTTATCCTTAAATTTCTTTTAGTAAGTTATCCGCAATTTTTATCATCCCTTTAAGAGATTCTACTGATTTTACAAATTCCCTTTTTTCGTATCCACTTAAATTAACAAGTTCATAGTCTTCCACACCGTTTTTTCCAAGAACTACAGGTATACCTATACATAAATCTTCCGCTTCGTAATGTTTTGCTATCTCTCCCGTAAGGTAAACCGAACAGGGCATTACTCTCTTTTGGTCGTTTATTATAGCTTCAACCATCCTGACCACAGAAGCCGCAGGAGCGTAATATGCAGAGGTTCCCATAAGTGAAACTATCTGTGCACCACCTTTTCTGGTTTTTTCAATTAGTTCATCTATTTCTTTCGCTTTTAAAACCTCTTCGATAGGTTTATCCCCTATAAAACTATGGGACATTACAGGAACCATTAGGTCTCCGTGAGTTCCCATAACCAGAGTTCTTATATCCGCATTGGATACGTTGAGTTTTTCCTTAACAAAACTTTTGAACCTTGCAGAATCTAAAACTCCTGCCATACCTATAACTTTTCTATGGTCAAATCCTGTAAGCTTTAGTGTAATGTAGGTTAATGTATCTACCGGGTTGGAAACTACTATAATTATCGAATTTTTAGCATACTCCCTTATAGCATCTGTAAAACGTTTCAGAATCTTTAAATTTTGATAAAGAAGGTCTTCCCTGCTCATACCTTCTTTTCGGGGTATTCCTGCTGTAATTACAACTACATCGGAACCCTTTAATTCTTCAAATCCTTCTTTGTCATAAGAAATGCCTTTTACATCTATATCTAAATCCATTAAAACTGCCATTTGTTTTAAATCCAAAGCTTTTGCCTTTGCAGGTTCAAGACCTTCCTTATAGCGGGCGAAAATGTAGACATCGCATAAACCAAGAGTTGTGAGAAGATAAGCTACATTTTCTCCTACTTTTCCTGCTCCTATTACACTTACCTTAGTTTTTTTCATAAAAAGATAGTTTAAATTGAAAGAAACGGAGCTTTAGGAAAAAAAACACCAAACGGACTCTAAAATTTCCGCTTCACTTACCAGTCTGTAGTTGTGCCACTCTATATTGACGTTTACACAGTTTATTCCGAAATCCTTACAAGCACAAATTAGGCCATGTTCGTTCCAATGAACATGTCCGTGTATAAGAAGGTCACAGTTTTCTTTAAAGTATATTTCTCTTACTAATTCTTGCCTCTCAGGGTATCTTGTGGTGATAGGATCCTTCGCAGGATAATGGGACAGTAATATTTTCCTTCCTTTATATTCTAGAATCTTATAGAAATCGTAAACTTCATCGAAGAATTCCTTTAGTTTCTTCTTATTTCTGTCATGATTGCCCATTATGAGAACTTTTTTCCCGGGCAAGGATTTCCACATATTCAAAAATCCCTTTTTATCCTCGAAATGCCATGTAAAATCTCCGAGATGATATAAAATATCATCTTCTTTCAATACTTCAAGCAGATTATTAAGAATTACCGCTTCAAAACCTTTAAATCTGACCTTTGGGTTTAGGTTTATTATGTTCTCATGGTAGAAGTGTGTATCTGAAATGAAGTACAGCATACAATTTAATTTATTTTTAGAAAGGGCCTCCCGGGCGGGAGGCCAAAAATCGGTGGAGGGAGGTGGGGGGAGGGAGGGGCTATCTCACATCTACTCCTATTAAAATATATACTAAATGCAAATTTTTTACAACTTTTCATAAACTCCTCATTTATCGAAATTTTCCCAACCCCAATGTTTATTATAATATTATAATATACTTCACAAAAATATTAGGATTTAAATCATAAGAGATGAAATTATTCTCTATTTCTTATCTTTTCTTTAATCCATTCGATAAATTTAGGAACTTCCATAGCACCCAGGTTGCCCCCTTTCTTAGTTCTTACGGAAACTGTTTTATTTTTAACTTCTCTATCACCTATTACTAGAATTACAGGTATTTTTTTGAGTTCCGCATCCCTGATTTTCGCGTTCATTCTTTCTTCCCTTAGGTCTATTTCTGCCCTTATATTTTTCTCTTGCAGAGTTTCTAAAACTTCTTTTGCATACTCGTGATGTCTATCCGCTATGGGTACAATCATTACTTGTGTAGGAGAGAGCCATAAAGGCAATAGTCCTGCGTAGTGTTCAAGCAGTATTCCCGTAAATCTTTCTATGGAACCAAGTAAAGCTCTATGTATCATGTAAGGTCTATGTCTCTGATTATCTGGTCCGACGTACGTCATGTCAAACCTTTCGGGAAGATTAAAGTCGAATTGTATGGTGGAAAGTTGCCACATTCTTCCTAAGGCGTCTTTTATTTTTACATCTATCTTAGGACCGTAGAATGCTCCTCCACCTTCGTCTATTTCGTATTTGTAACCTAAATCCTCTATAGCTTTTTTCAAAGCACTTTGAGAGATTTCCCATTGCTGGTCTGAACCTATAGAGTATTCTGGCCTTGTTGAGAGATATATTTTAAATTCGTCAAAGCCGAAATCCTTAAGTGTACTCAAGGCAAAGTCCAACGTTTCCCTGATTACATCGTTTACCTGCTCGGGAGTACAAATTATATGAGCATC
>DQVZ01000022.1 GCA_015661465.1 Aquifex aeolicus | reverse complement strand
TCATTCTTGAGTCTGGAATACAGGCAGCTGCCGGGATGTTACCTTTCCCGAAGGGTTTTTTAAAGGGAGTAAGAGAACTTACGAAAAAATACGGGATACTCATGATAGTGGATGAAGTAGCTACCGGTTTCGGAAGAACTGGGACAATGTTTTACTGTCAGCAGGAAAATGTCACTCCCGACTTCATGTGTTTAGGTAAAGGAATCACCGGAGGATATTTACCTTTAGCTGCAACTCTTACCACAAATGAAGTATTTGAAGCCTTCTTAGGAGAATTTGGAGAGGCTAAACACTTTTATCACGGCCATACCTACACCGGAAATAACCTTGCTTGTTCTGTTGCTCTTGCAAATTTAGAAATATTCGAGGAGGAAAAAACTTTAGAAAAATTACAACCCAAAATAAAGCTTTTAAGCCAAAGACTTGAGGAATTCTGGGAACTGAAGCACGTGGGAGATGTAAGACAACTTGGCTTTATGGCAGGAATAGAACTTGTAAAGAATAAGGAAAAGAAAGAACCGTTTCCTTACGGTGAAAGAACAGGGTTTAAGGTGGCTTACAAGTGTAGAGAAAGAGGAGTGTTTTTAAGACCCCTCGGAGATGTTATGGTACTTATGATGCCTTTAGTGATAAAAGAAGAAGAAATTAACTACGTTATAGATACACTAAAGTGGGCGATAACTGAACTTGAGAAAGAGGTATAAATTATGGGAAAGGAAAAGGATTTGAAAAGGGCAATAGTTATAGACAGAGAAGCCCAAATGATAGAGGTGTACACCCTTGACGATAAAAAAACTTACAGAGCTATTCCGAGGGGAAAAGTTTTAAAAAAAACTAAAATTTACGCTGGAGACTACGTATGGGGAGAGGTTGTAGACAAAAACACTTTTGCGATAGAAGAGGTTCAGGAAAGAAAGAACCTTCTAATTAGGCCAAGGGTTGCTAATGTAGATAGAATTATAGTCGTCCAAACCTTGAAAATGCCGGAATTTAATAATTACCTTTTGGATAATCTTCTTGTGGTATATGAGTATTTTGGAGTTGAACCTGTAATAGTTTTTAACAAGGTAGATATATTGGACCAAGAGGAAAGAAAGGAACTCGATTATTGGGTAAATATCTATAAAAATGCGGGATATGACGTTTTAAAGGTGAGTGCTGAACTTTCGGAAGGGATAGACAGCTTAATAAATTATCTTGAAGGCTTTATCTGTATACTTGCAGGTCCGTCGGGTGTGGGTAAAAGTTCTATACTCTCAAAACTCACTGGAGCTCAGCTAAGAACTCAAGAAGTGAGTGAAAAGACTGAAAGAGGAAGACATACTACTACTGGCGTAAGGTTAATTCCTTTCGGTAAAGGCTCTTTTATTGGAGACACACCCGGATTTTCAAAGGTTGAAGCAACGATGTTTATAAAATGGAGAGAAGTAAGAAAATACTTCAGGGAATTTTCAGTCTACCAATGCAAATATCCCGATTGTACTCATACCAATGAGCCTGAATGTGCTGTAAAAGAAGCTTTAAAAGAAGGAGAAATTTCCTGTGAGAGGTATAAGAGTTATCTGAAAATGATAAAAGTTTACTTGGAGGATATAAAGGAATTGTGCAAATAAGGTATGTCAAACTTTAGTCAGATTATCTTTACACTCGTTAACATTCTGCTTTTCGTTTTATCTCTCCTGTAAGAAGGTAGTTCCTCAGAACATATAGTGCATTTTTCCCATAGGAATAAATCCTCAATCCCTTCTTCCAGAAGTTGGCATTTCGCTTCTTCTTGGGGGTCGAAAAAGAGTTTTTTATCCCTATTTATTAAGTTCCTTGAAAATATCTCTTTAAACTCTTTTCCTACTTTATAACAACAGGCTTTAGC
>DQVZ01000081.1 GCA_015661465.1 Aquifex aeolicus | reverse complement strand
GGTCAAGCTAAACCTATAGTAGACCCCGCAAGAGCAGCTATTATGAACGCCCAACTTGCAATGATAAAGAATCTTTCCGATGCAGAATTAAAGGCTCTTGCTGAATTTATACTCTCCCACAAGTAATGAATTTCCCTTTCCGCCGCCCTTTGGGGCGGTTTTAACCTTCCGGAAAGTCAAATGGGAAGAATAACCAAAAAATTTAAGGAATTACAAGCTAAAGGTGAAAAAGCTCTTGTTTCCTACCTTATGGTCGGATATCCGGATTACGAAACTTCCTTTAAAGCCTTTGAGAAAGTTTTAGAAAACGGCACGGATATTTTGGAAATCGGTTTTCCCTTTTCCGACCCGGTAGCCGATGGTACTACAATTCAATTGGCTCATGAAGTTGCTTTAAAGAATGGTATAAAATTTCGCGATGTTTTAAATCTCGCAAAGAGACTAAGGAAAAGCTTTGAGGAAATCCCTTTTCTATTGATGACCTATTACAATCCTATCTTCAAAATAGGATTGAAAAAATTCTGTGAACTTTCCAAAGAAAACGGTATAGACGGTTTTATTGTTCCCGACCTACCTCCCGAGGAAACAGGTGAACTAAAAGAAATTATGAAGGAATATGAACTTTCCTTGGTTCCCTTAGGAGCTCCTACCAGTACCAAAAAAAGATTGAAACTAATATGTGAATCTGCAGATGAAATGGTTTATTTCGTGTCTATTACAGGAACTACCGGGGCAAGAGACGAACTCCCTTATGAAAGGATAAAGTCAAAGATCAAAGAGTATAAAAGTATATGTAATAAACCTGTTGTTGTAGGCTTCGGAGTATCGAAAAGAGAACATTCTAAAAGAATAGGAGAATTCGCAGATGGTGTTGTTGTTGGTAGTGCACTTGTTAAATTAGCCGGACAGAAAAAACTGAAAGAACTTGGACAATTGATTAAGGAATTAAAGTCCGCTCTTATTTAAATTTTTTCAATATATCAATAACTTATGAATGGATAAGTGTATGCTATAATTTCCTTTATGCAAAATACAGCTCGCATAGTAGAGGTTTCCATAGAGGAAGAGGTAAAACAAGCGTATATAGATTACGCAATGTCCGTAATAGTGGGGAGAGCTATCCCGGATGTAAGGGATGGTCTCAAGCCCGTACAGAGAAGAATTCTTTATTCAATGTACGAGATGGGACTTACTCCCGACAAACCCTTTAAGAAAAGTGCAAGAGTTGTAGGAGAAGTCTTAGGTAAATATCACCCTCACGGAGACCAAGCGGTATACGATGCCTTGGTTAGAATGGCTCAAGACTTTTCTATGAGATACCCTTTGATTATCGGTCAAGGAAACTTTGGTTCTATAGATGGAGACCCACCTGCCCAGATGCGTTATACAGAGGCAAAATTATCTCCCGTAGCCGTTGAAATGCTTGTGGATATAGATAAAGATACTGTAGATTTTCAGCCAAACTTTGACGATTCCCTAATGGAACCTGAAGTTTTACCCTCCAAGTTTCCAAACCTTCTGTGTAACGGTACCAGTGGTATAGCTGTGGGACTTGCAACGTCAATTCCTCCCCATAATCTAACGGAGGTTGGTAAAGCTCTCATAGAACTTTCTAAAAATCCTGAACTTTCGGTAGAAGAAATAATGGAAATTCTAAAAGGTCCCGATTTCCCTACGGGGGGGGTGATTGAAGATTACGAACAAGTCAAGGAGATTTATAAAACAGGAAGGGGGATAATACAAGTAAAAGGGAAAGCTCATGTCGAAAAAGTTCAGGGAGGAAGGGAGAGAATAATAATCACCGAAATACCCTACCAAGTTAATAAAGCTGAACTTATCAAAAAAATTGCGGATAACGTAAGAAATGGAAAGATTAAGGAAATTTCCGATATAAGAGATGAAACTGATAAGGAAGGTATAAGGATAGTAATAGAACTTAAGAGAGATGCTAAGGGTGAACAAGTTCTGGAAAAACTATACAAGTATACTCCTTTAAAGAAAGGTTTCCCGGTAAACCTCGTAGTGTTAATAGATAAAGAACCCAAGCTTGTGAATATAAAAGAACTTTTAAGACAATTCATTAAGTATAGACTCGAAGTAATTCTCAGGCGCTCCAAATTCTTCCTGAAAAAAGCTCAGGAAAGATTACACGTAGTTGAGGGACTATTAAAAGCGGTGAATTTCATAGATGATATTATCGAAAGAATAAGAAAATCTAAAGATGTATCGGAAGCAAGAAGATTCTTAACCGAAGAATTCGGTTTTACGGAAAAACAGGCTCAAGCGGTACTGGATTTGAGGCTTCAAAGGCTTACTTCTCTCGAAAGAGAAAAGCTTTTAAAGGAGCAAAAGGACCTCAACGAAAAAATAGACTATTACAAGAAACTGGTACATAGTGAAGAAGAAAGAATAAAGGTTTTTATTCAGGAAACTGAGGAATTAATAAAGAGATATGGCGATAAAAGGAGAACCTTTATCGAAGGCTTCGGTAAAAGCTTAAAAGAAGGAGCTATCACAGTAGCAATACTCCAGGATGGAACTATAATACCGATAGAGGAACTCCCTCCGAAGAATGCTCCCGTTGTAAACATACTTAAAGTTCCCTTCACGGAAGGGCTTTTCCTTGTATCTAATAAAGGAAGAGTTTACTGGGTTGCAGGTTCACAAGCACTTCAAGGGAGCAAAGCATCCCTTAAATCTTCGGAAGAAAAGATTATAGGAGCTTTCATAAGGGAGCAGTTCGCAAATAGATTACTTCTTACTACAAGGAAAGGATTTGTAAAGAAAATTCCCTTGGCAGATTTCGAGTATAAAGCTCAGGGAATGCCCATAATAAGACTCGTCGAAGAAGATGAAGTCATAACCCTTGCACGTTCCATAGACGAAACGGACTTACTTCTTTTTACCGAAGGAGGTAGGATTGCCAGATTTGGCGTGAGGGAAATTCCTCCGGCCACTCCCAGAGCTAAAGGGGTTCAAGGTATAAAGCTGGAAAAGAAGGATAGCGTATCGGGCTTAAGAGTTTGGAATGGAGAGCCTTATCTTTTGGTAATTACCGCAAGGGGAAGGGTAAAGAAGATATCTGAGAAGGAAGTACCTAAAACCAACAGAGGTGTAAAGGGAACGGATATTTCAGGAACAAGGGATAAACTTATAGAAGTAATACCTATAAGTAAAGAGGTAGAATTACTGATAACTACAAAGGAAGGTAAGGCCTTTTACGATAAAATTTCTGAAGATAAAATATCTCTTTCTACGAAAAAAAGTATTCCTAGAACGCGCTGGAAACTCGGAGGAGACGAGATAATAAGGATTGTCGTGAAAAACTCTAAATGAATGTAGTAATTTCTATGGAAACTTGGGATATAGACGATACCCTTATGCTTCTCTTCCTTTTGCATTACCATTTGAAAGGCAAAGTAAACATTATCGCTGTAGAAATAGACAAAGGTACATTACTTCAGAATAACTATGTAAACTATATTCTCAGAAAAGTTGAAATTGAAATCCCTCTTTTTTCAAGAAATATCCCAGAAGATAATGGAGAAATACCGAATTATTACTATGATTTCTTTGAAAATTTGGAGAGAAAGGAACTTAAGTTAAGTTCGCGTGAGGAACTTGTAGATTTACTAAGAGGAAGAAAATTTAAGCTTTTGGTAGGAGGAAGTCTTAATTTAATTCCTTTTCTTTTAAGAGAAGGGATTTATCCGGAGGAAATATTTATACAGGGCGGCTTTGCAGGAAGAAATATAACTGGAGAAACCCATAAAAAATTTGGAAACAGAGTTTTCAATGCAACATTTAATTTCAATAAGGATCTAAAATCTACGGAAGAATTTTTTAGGTTAAAGGAAAAATTAAATATACCAACTTATTTGATTTCGAAAAATGTAAACCATTTAATTTTGGTGAGGTACGAGGAAGTTTTAAACATGGCGACGGAAACAAAACCTCAGGAATTTTACTTAGACATTCTGAGGAAATATTTGAAGGTCTGCAGAAGAGAAAAGAGCTTACACGATGTATACGCAGCCGTAGCGATGTTTAAAAGGGATTTATTTCTTTGGAAAGAAGTAAAACCAGTTTTTAGAGAAGGAAAGAAGTTTAGAGAGTGGGGAGCGGTAGAGGCGAAAAGTAATACATGGATAACAGTCAAAGCTAAAGACGAGGAAGTAAAGAACTACGTTCTCTTTAGAAAAGAGTTTTAGTCTTTGTAATACTCTTCAAAGGCTATCCACGTTTTCGGGATTCTGAACTCTAAATTATCCCATTCTTTCATAAATCTTCTTCTCTTTTCTGCAGCGCGGTTAATAGATTGTCCCAACGTATCCATTGACTCCTCTTCGTATTCTTTAATCTCTCCTTCCAATATAGCCCTACCCGCCATATCTCCGGTTATGACTGCATTTGCGATTCCACCTCCGGTAATGGGATGGCAAAAACCTCCAGCATCTCCAACGAGTAAAAATTTTCCTCTTAGGGGCTTTACTATCCCTTCTCCGGGAATAAACCCCCCTGTCCTACCGAGAATTGTTTTTATATAAATGAAATCTTCCAGTTCTTTAACAAACTTATTTAAAACTTCAACAACGTTAAGCCTATAATCCAAGTCAATGCCCACACCTACGTTCGCGATATCTCCCTTAGGAAAAATCCATCCATATCCTCCCTTAATGTAATCTCTAAAGAATATGAGAAGGTCATCCAGTTTTTTCTTTAGTCTTAATGTATACTGTGCTGTAATTAAAAATTTCTTTGTGTATTTTCCCGTCAACCTTGCAACCGTGGAACGTGCTCCATCTGCTCCGATTACGAAGTCTGCGGAAATCTTTAGAATTTCATTTTTTCTCAAATCTTTTAAAAATACAAAATTACCCTCATAGCCTATAAATTTGGTTTTTAGCATAAGCTCAGCCCCCTCTTTGGTAGCAAGCTCAGCTATCCTTTTATCCCAGAGGTTTCTGTTCAGAATAAAGCCCTCAGAATACATGGTTATTATTTCTCCCCAAGGCGTAAAGTGAACCATATTATTGACTTTCTGTGCTATAGTTTGCGGAGAAAAAAATTCTGGGAATTTGTAATACAACTGCACAGGGACAAATTCCGCACACTGAACGGGATAGCCTACCTCCTTTCTTGAATCTACTAATAGAACTCTAGCTCCCTCTTTGGCAAGTGTATAGGCAGCAACAGAACCTCCAGGCCCGGCACCTATAACAACGACATCGTAATGCATAGGATAAATTTAGCCTCCTTTCTTTTTATTAAGTTCTTTTTTCAAAGATTTTGCCAGTTTAAAAACGGGCACATACCTTTCCTTTATGTACATCTCTATACCAGTTCTTGGATTTTTTACAAATCTGCCGGGTTTTCTTTTTAGTTTGAAAGTACCGAAACCCCTTATCTCCACTTTTTCACCATTTAGGATGCTTTCCTTCATTATTTCAAAGGTAGCATTCACTATAAGAGAAGCCTTCTTATACGAGATACCTTTCCTCTTTGCAAGTTCCTTTGCTATATCAGATTTGTTCACTTTTCCTCCTCCACGTAAACAGTCCTTACGCGCTTTGAAATCCCTTTAGCTGTAAGTCTATTTTCTTTCCTATACAGAAAAATTTCATCGGCTTCAAGTATACGGTTTCCTTCCACAATTTTGGCATTTCCTCTCATATAGATTACATCCTTTTTTATATCGTACTCAACGTAATCGGCATAAGATTTCCTACTATCCTCTATAACTTTTACTTTTCCCTTTGCGATTATCTTCAAGGGTTTACTCTCTTTATCCAAAATTATAATAACTTCGTCTGCTTTCAAAACGGAAGAGCCTCTTATAAGTTTGACATTACCTCTATAGATAAGTTTGTTATCGGAGAACTCTAAAATGTTTGCCTCACCTGTAATCGATTGGGAAAAGCCAAGAGCTATAAAACTAAGGAGCACTATGAATACTTTTAACTTCATCAATAATTACCTTAAAGGGTTTGAAGAAAATTTTAAAGCCTTTTCCTTTTATAAGATTACCTCCTCGCCTCAAAAGAAGTTCCTGATAACCCCACGCGGTATTTTCTTCAAAATCTATGTAAGCGTTTAAAGTCCGCAAGTACAAGTCCGGTCCGAATATTTCCACTCCGTTCTCAAGAATTCCTTTCTTTGAGTATTTATTGAGATGTAAGCTTCCAGCAAGTATCCTGTAGCTTCCACTTTTTATTTCCGGGTCTTTAATTACAAGGTTGCTAAGCTGATAAAAAAGTTTCTCCCCTTTTACAATCCATTCTGTGCCTTTATTCCCGTAAAGACTTATAAGAACCTCTAGAACTTCACTTTTAACTATTTTCACGTTTTCTATAGCTTTGTACTTTTTGACGTATACTTCAAATAAAAAAGCCAGTGCTACGAAGAGTAATATAAGTAATACACCTTTAACCATTCCTCAAAAGGTAGATTAGCTCTACAACTTCCCTAAGTGCTCCCCTTCCTCCTTCCTTCATAGTAATGTAAACCGCTTTCTCTTTTACTTCATCTACGGCATTCCTTACAGCCACGGGAAAACCGACTTTTTCCATAACTTCTAAATCAACTAAGTCATCTCCTATGAAGCCTATTTCTTCATCTTTCAATCCATATCTCATTTTCAAAGTTTCATAAATTTCCAATTTGGAATTTTTTCCAGTAAAAATGTCGTTTATGCCAAGTTCTTTCAATCTGGTAATTAAAGCTTTTGAATCCCTTCCGCTTATAACTGCAAGCTTTATTTGCATCTTCTGAAGAACTTTTATTCCTAAACCGTCAAGCACATTGAAAACCTTTATAGTTTCTCCATGCCCGGTATAGTAAAGGCTCCCATCTGTTAAAACTCCATCAATATCCATTATCAAAAGCTTTAGTTTTCTAACCCTATCTCTTAGTGCCATAATTTTTCTTTAGATAATCGTAAACCTTTTTTAAACCTGTAGACGCTTTTTCTCTGAAGATTTTATCCGCTATCCTGGATATTGGGGTTTCCTCAGGATTTACCTCTATTACCTCTGCTCCGTTTTCCTTAGCTATATACGGAAGTTCAGCTGCAGGATATACAACTCCAGAAGTTCCTATAACTATGAAAACAAGAGACTTCCTGGAAAGTTCATAGGCTTTCTGCAGAGCATCCATCGGTAAGCTTTCTCCAAACCATACAACTCCAGGTCTAAGCAGTCCACCGCATTGTTCACACTTGGGTGGAATTTCCGGTAAGGGAGTTCTATATTCGTAAGTCTCATATTTGCAATTAACACATTTTACCTTCCATATATTTCCGTGAAGCTCTATTACTTTTTCCGAACCTGCTTTTTTATGAAGTCCATCAACATTCTGGGTAATAAGGTAAAAGTGAGGAAACTCCTTTTCCATCTTCGCTAATATTTTGTGCCCTTCGTTGGGCTCTGCTTTTGCTATCAAGCTTTTTCTCCAATCGTACCATCCCCAGACAAGTTTAGGGTCTCTAAAGAAGGCTTCCGGTGTAGCGAGTTCTTCCGGTCTAAATTTATTCCACAAACCGTCTTTACCACGGAAAGTAGGTATTCCGCTTTCTGCAGATATTCCCGCTCCTGTAAGAGCAACTATTAGCTTTTCCATAAATTTGTATTTTTATTATACGCTGAGTGAGAAATAAAGGTAGAACAAAGGAAGCAACTCCCAAAGCAGAGAGATAAACAAGCAAACAAATGAAAACAGTCCCTCAACTC